>NZ_ASZV01000001.1:0-50982 GCF_000442475.1 Ralstonia sp. AU12-08
GGACGTTTCCCGCACTTGGCAACACCTTTCTCGTGACCAACTGATGACCAGCGCGTGAAGAATCACCGCCAGCCCAGGCTGGGACAGGGATTGCGGGCAAAAAAATATTTCAAAAATAACCGCCGCGTCCCGCGGGGCAATCCGATTGACGCGTTGGCGGCTGCATTTACCTATGAAAGGAGCCTTGGAACGGCACCGCCCCTGGGCATGCCCAGGGCGAAGGATCTTCTTATATAAGAGAGACTGACGCCCAGCTACGCTCAAGGCGCAGCCGGCAATGCGCTTACTGGCCGCGCAGCGTCTTCGCAGCAGCGACCATGTTGGTCAGCGCCGGAATCACCTCTGCCCATTGGCGTGTCTTCAAGCCGCAGTCCGGGTTGACCCACAGGCGTTCCTGCGGAATGCGCTCGGCGGCCTTGCGCATCAGTTGCACGATGTGATCCTGCGTCGGAATGTTCGGCGAGTGGATGTCGTACACGCCCGGGCCGATCTCGTTCGGGTACTTGAAGTTGTCGAACGCGTCGAGCAGTTCCATGTCCGAGCGCGAGGTCTCGATCGTGATCACGTCGGCATCCATGTCAGCGATCGACTTGATGATGTCGTTGAACTCCGAGTAGCACATATGGGTGTGGATCTGCGTTTCATCACGCACGCCGTTGGCCGTGATGCGGAACGACTCCACCGCCCAGTCCAGGTACTCCTGCCATTGCGCGCGGCGCAGCGGCAGGCCTTCACGCAGGGCGGCCTCGTCGATCTGGATCACGCTGATGCCGGCACGCTCCAGGTCCAACACCTCTTCGCGGATCGCCAAGGCAAGCTGGTAGCACGACACCGAGCGCGGCTGGTCGTCACGCACGAACGACCAATTCAGGATCGTGACCGGGCCCGTGAGCATGCCCTTCATCGGCTTGCTGGTAAGCGACTGGGCGTACTGGATCCATTCGACCGTCATGGCGTTCGGGCGGCTGATGTCACCGAACAGGATGGGCGGCTTCACGCAACGCGAGCCGTACGACTGCACCCAGCCGAATTGGCTGAAGGCGTAGCCCTGCAGTTGCTCGCCAAAGTATTCGACCATGTCGTTACGCTCGGCTTCGCCGTGCACGAGCACATCCAGGCCCAGGGCTTCCTGCTCGCGCACGCTGCGCTCGATCTCAGCACGCATGGCCTGCTTGTAGCCGGTAGCATCCAGGGCACCCGCCTTGAACTGGCTACGTGCGTGACGGATCTCCGCCGTCTGCGGGAACGAGCCAATCGTCGTGGTCGGGAACGCTGGCAGGTTCAGCAACGCCGATTGCTTCGGGGCGCGCGCACCGTAGGCGTTTTGGCGCTCACCCAGCGCGCGGGTGATCTTGTCGACCGCCGCCTTGACGGCCGGGTTGTGCACGCGCGGCGAGCTACGGCGCGCATCGACGGCGGCACGGTTGACCGACAGCGCATCCTTTGCCGCCTCACGCCCTTGGCGCAGCGCAACGGCCAGCACCTTGAGTTCCTCCAGCTTCTGCAGCGCGAAGGCCAGCCAGGATTTCACATCGGCATCGAGCTTTTGTTCGCTGTTCAGATCCACCGGCACGTGCAGCAGGGAGCACGACGGCGCAATCCACAGGCGATCACCCAATTGCTTGGCTACCGGCTCCAGCCAGTCCAGCACGCCGTTGAGATCGGTCTTCCAGATATTGCGGCCGTTGATCACGCCCAGCGAGACCACGCGGTCGGCCGGCAGCTTGGCAATCAGCGCGGCAACTTCCTGGCGTGCGTTGATGGCATCCAGATGCACACCTTGCACGGGCAGCTCGGCCACCAGCGGCAGGTTCTCTTGCAGTTGGCCAAAGTACGTGGCCAGCAGCAGCTTGACCGGGCTCTTGGCCAGCGCGGCATAAGCGGTGCGGAAGGCGCCCTGCCATTCCGGCGCCAGTTCGGTCACCAGCGCGGGTTCGTCAATCTGCACCCACTCCACGCCCTGCGCGGCCAGGGCGGCCAGCAATTCGACGTAGACCGGCAGCAGGTGCGACAACAGTGCGAGCTTGTCGGACTCATCCTTGGCTTTACCCAGCGCCAGGTACGTGACGGGGCCGATGATCACCGGTTTGGCACGCACGCCTTGCGCGCGGGCTTCGGCCAGTTGCTCGACCAGGCGTGAGGCATCCAGCTTGAATGCCGTATCGGCGGCGAACTCGGGGACGATGTAGTGGTAGTTGGTGTCGAACCACTTGGTCATCTCGCCGGCTGCCACACCTCCGCAGCAGGCGGCGTGTTCGGCAGACTGCGCCGAGCGGCCGCGCGCCACGCGGAAGTAGTTGTCCAGCGCATCGCCGTGGAAGTCGCGCACGCGCTCGGGCAGGTTGCCGAGCGTGAAACTCATGTCCAGCACTTGGTCATAGAACGCGAAGTCGCCCACCGGCACGAAGTCCAGGCCTTGCTGGTTGTGCCAGTGGCGCTGGCGCAGTTGGGCGCCAAGGCCTTTCAATTCGTCGCGCGACGACTCGCCCTTCCAATAGGACTCGAGGGCGAACTTGAGCTCGCGTTTGGCGCCGATGCGGGGAAAACCAAGGTTGTGGACGGTGGTCATTGTCTGGAGTTTCCGATGGAATCAAATCGATCCGCCGATTCTAGAAACCCCATCCCATGAAGTAAAATGATGTGTTTTTCAAATTAAATGAATCATATTCATACATAGCAGTTGAGCAGGCCTCGAGCGCGAGCCCGGGGCGCAAGGACCCCCCATGACAGCCCCTACGACTCCGATTGAACGCAAGGCGTTGCCGCTGCCAGGCGGTCACAACAAAGTGCTGCTGCACTCATGCTGCGCGCCATGTTCCGGTGAGGTCATGGAAGCCATGCTGGCTTCCGGCATCGACTACACGATCTTCTTCTATAACCCGAACATTCACCCGCGCAAGGAGTACGACCTGCGCAAGGATGAAAACATCCGCTTTGCGGAGAAGTTCGGCATCCCCTTCATCGATGCGGATTACGACCGCGACAACTGGTTCGCCCGCGCCAAGGGCATGGAGCACGAACCCGAGCGCGGCGTGCGCTGCACGATGTGCTTCGACATGCGGTTCGAGCGCACGGCGCTGTATGCGCACGAGCACGGTTTTCCGGTCATCACGAGTTCGCTGGGTATTTCGCGCTGGAAGAACATGCAGCAGATCAACGAGAGCGGCGTACGCGCGGCCTCACGCTATCCCGATCTGATGTACTGGGAATTCAACTGGCGCAAGGGTGGGGGCTCGGCCCGCATGATCGAGATCAGCAAGCGCGAGAACTTCTATCAGCAGGAATACTGCGGCTGCGCTTACTCGCTGCGCGACACGAACCTACAGCGCAAGGCTGCGGGTCGCGCGCCAATCCAGCTTGGCGTGCTCTATTACGGAGCACCGGACGCCGAGGCCGGTGAAGGAAGCGTTTGAGGGACGCGCCCTAGACAGGTAGCGCCGCCGGCAAATCCGCCTTGCCCTCAAGTTGCCGAGTGCGGGCGAACACCCCTGGCGTGACCTGGAAGCGGGACTGGAAGACCGCGATGAATGCGGATACCGACGCGTAGCCCAATTGCTCGGCAACCACACTCACGGCGGTACCCGCCTCCAGCAAGGGCAACGCGGCAAGCAGCCGCAGCGCTTGCCGCCACTCGACGAACGACAACGCGGTGTCCTGCCGAAACAGGCGCGATAGCGTGCGGCGGGTGGCTCCGACCTGACCAGCCCAATCATCCAGCGTACGAGGGTCGCCCGGATCGACGTGCAATGCGCGCGCAATCTTGAGCAGGCGCGTGTCGCTCGGCATGGGCACAGATAACGGCGCAGCCCGCAGACGCCGGATGCGATCCATGATCAGGCACACCAGGGCACCGTCGGGGCCGTTCATGTCGTAATTCACCGGCAACTCGGCGGTTGCTGCCACCAGTTCGCGCAGCAACGGCGTCACGCACAGCATCGCGCCTGCACGTGGTGGATGGGCACCAAACGCGGCCGCATCGAGATAGAGGCTGTGGAAGGCCACGCATTCGCGCGTCGACACGGCGTGCGGCATGTCCGGCGGAATCCACATCGCGTAGTGCGGCGGCAGCAGATGACGGCCCAGTGGGGTATCGATCTCGATCACGCCGGCGGTGGCGTAAGTGAACTGCGCCCAGGGATGGCTGTGGGATTCCACCCAACCGTTGCCGGGAATCTCGAACGCCCGCACGAACAGCGGCCGCGGCAGCATTGCCATGGGCGGAACCACGTAGGCGTTGCGAGCTTGTCCTGCGAGCAGCATAGGGTGTCCTCCGCGCGGGATCGGGCGCGCGCCGCGGATGATACCGTGGTGCATCCACTGTTCGGCAACCATTCCATGAGCACACATACCGCCCTCTCCCGCCACACTGTCACCGCGCTGCGCGCACGCAAAGGCGCCGGCAGCCTGGTCTCGCTGACGGCCTATTCCACCCCCATGGCTCGCCTGGTCGACGCGCATGCCGATGTGATCATCGTCGGTGATTCGCTGGGTATGGTCCTGTACGGCATGCCCAGCACGCTGGGCGTCACGCTCGAGATGATGATCGCGCACGGCGCAGCGGTGGTACGCGGGTCGACGCGGGCCTGCGTGGTGGTCGACCTGCCGTTCGGGACATACCAGGAATCTCCCGCCCAGGCGTTCCGCAGTGCGGCGCGTCTGCTGAGTGAAACCGGCGCGCAGGCGGTCAAGCTGGAAGGGGGCGTCGAGATGGCCGACACCATCAGCTTCCTGACCGAGCGCGGCGTACCGGTCATGGCGCATATTGGCCTGATGCCACAGCAGGCCAACGCCACCGGTGGCTTCAAGGCGCAGGGGCTCGATGCGAGATCGGCCGCACGCATCTTCGAGGCAGCACGCGCAGTGGAGCAGGCTGGCGCGTTCTCGGTGGTCATCGAGGGCACCGCCGAGGCACTGGCGCGGCACATCACGGAAACGCTGGCGATCCCGACGATCGGCATCGGTGCCTCTGCTGCGTGCGACGGCCAAGTGCTGGTGACCGAAGACATGGTGGGCGGCTTCGACGCCTACACGCCGCGCTTCGTCAAGCGCTATGCGGACATCAATGCCGTCATGCGTGAGGCCGTCGCGCAATATGCCGACGAGGTTCGGCAAGGCGCCTTCCCGCTGGCACAACACTGCTTTGGCTACGGCAAGCCGCTGCAACTGCCCTCAGACCTGATCGCCACGACAAGCCTGGCGCCAGCTTGACGCTGGCCCGGTTCAGGCAGACATCGCCCGATCTCAACGGCCTGCGATGGACAGCAGCGAGTCAAACAGGCTGTTTGCCGTCTGCATGACCTTGGCTGACGCCTGATAGGCCTTCTGATACTGCATCAGGTTCATCGCCTCTTCGTCCAGGCTCACGCCAGACACCGACTGCTGCTGCCGCATAGAACTCGCCAGCAACCCCGTCTGCGCGGTCAGGTTGCCGTTGGCCTGGTTGGTCTGCACGCCCACCTGCGTGGTCAGGTTGTTCCAGGCCGAACCGAAGGACGTGGTGCCACCATCAAGCAGTGCGGCATTGCGCAGCTTGGCCAACGCGCTGGCGTTGCCGTTGTCGGTGCTGTTGGCGGCATTGGGCGAGAGCTTGAAGGTATCGCCGTTTGCTGGCGTGCCCGTCATCGTCATCTGGACGCCGTTGAACGCATACGTCGCGCCCTGGGTGTAGGGTGCCGTGCCGGTATACGTGGTCGACGTACCGTTGACGGTGACAGTCACCGTGCCCGGGAAGCCTGAAAGCGAACCGCCGCCCGCAGCGTTGTAGGTGAGCGAGACCGGCGAGGCAAGCGGCGCGCCCGCGTAGCCCGCATTCACGCCGACGGACGTGACTGCCCCGCTACCCTTGTTGTTGCTGCCCAGGTCCGCCACCACGGGCGAGGCTGCGGCGACTGCGTGGTAGTCGTTCGTCAGCGTCTTCATGCTGGACGCAGCGTTGGCGGTCGGGCGCACCAGGAATGAATCCCCGTTGTTCATGGCACCGCTCAGGTTGAGCGTGACGCCATCCACCGTGGTCGGCCAACTGGTGACAGTGACCGCGCCGGAGCCATCCGGATGGCGCGACACGGTATAGGCGCCGCCTTGATACTTCACCTGATAGTCGTACCCTTGCCCTGCGTTGGCATTGGTGACGCTGGCCGTGAGCGTGCCGCTACCAGTGTTGCCGCTGCTGGGTGCGACGGTGGGGCCGGCCACAGAGAACAGATCGGTGCCCAGCTTGCCGTTGGCATCCATGCCCAGCCTGTTCTGCGCGTTCACGGCGGACGACATCGCGGTCGCCAGACGGCCCAGGTTGTTTTGCGCCGGTGTGAGCGTATTGCGGCGGAAATCCATCAGCCCACCCAGGGCACCACCGCCAAGCTGGCTATCGTCAATGCTGACGGTACCCGCTGGGCTCTTGTAGCCCACAGAAAGCTGCGTCGGATCATACGGCGATGACATCGTCGTCAGCTCAAAGCTCTGATTGCCCTGCACCAGGGCCTGCCCGTTGCCAATGTAGACGTTGTACTGGCCGTCGCTCGTCTGCACGGCGCTGGCCTTGATGGACTTGTTGAGCGTCAACACCAGCTGGTCGCGCTGGTCACGCAGGTCGTTGGCGGGCTGGCCGGTGGAAGCCTCCGCCTTGGCGATCTGCTCATTGAGTGCGGCGATCTGTTTGGCGGTGCCGTTGACGGTGCTGACTTGCGTCTGCACCTGTGTATTGACCTGGCCAGACAGCGCATTCATCTGCCCCGCAATCGCATTGAAGCGGTTTTGCAGGCCAGCGGCGGCATTCAGGAAGACCTGCCGCGCAGTGGTGTCCGAAGGCTTGGATGCCAGCCCGTCCGCGGCATTGAAGAAGCTGGTGAGGGCCGAGCTGAGCCCGCTGTTGGGATCCCCCAGGTACTTGTCCAGGCCGGTCAGCAGGCTGCTGAGCTGGTTGGCAGCGCTGGTGGCCGCGTGGCCGCTCTGCACTTGCGTGGTCAGGAACTGGTCGTAGATGCGCTTGACGGTGGCGACATCGGCGCCCTGCCCCAGGTAGCCGACACCGGCGTACAACGGCACGTTCTGCGTCTGCACCGCTTCCTGGCGCGAATAGCCGGGCGTGTTGGCATTGACGATGTTGTTGCCCGTCACCTGCAGGTGGATGCCCGCGGCACGCAACCCCGATGCGCCAATGTTCAGAAGAGAGGAACTCATAGTTGCGAGGAGAAGAATCTGCGTGATCAGGAACGCAGTGCGTTACTTGAGCTGCGCCACTTTTTCCAGCATGCGGTCGGACGTCTGCACGGCTTTACTGTTGATCTCGTACGCACGCTGCGTCTGGATCATCTGGATCATTTCTTCCACCACGTTCACGTTGGACGTTTCCACGTAGTTCTGGTTGAGCACGCCCACGCCGTTCGAACCGGGTGCAGCCAGGTTGGCGGTGCCGGAGGCTTCCGTCTCTGCGTACAGGTTCTCTCCCATGCTGCGCAGGCCGGCCGGGTTGATGAAGCTGGCCAGCTGGAAGGTGCCCACCTGCGAGTTGTTCGTGGTGCCCGCCGTCGTGATCGTCACCACCCCGTCCTTGCCAACCGTCAGGCTCTTGGCGTTTTGCGGTACGGTAATCGCAGGCTGCACCGCGTAGCCGCTCGACGTGACGAGCTGCCCCTGCTGGTTGATCTGGAAGTTGCCGTCACGCGTGTAGGCCAGCGTGCCGTCCGGCATCTGCACCTGGAAGAAGCCGTTGCCGTTGATGGCCACGTCGGTCGAGTTACCGGTTTTGGTCAGGTTGCCTTGCGTGTGCAGCCGCGTGGTGGCGACAACGCGTGTGCCGGTGCCGATCTGCATGCCCGAAGGCAGCGTGGTCTGCTGCGACGACTGCGCGCCTGGCTCGCGGGCATTCTGGTACAGCAAGTCTTCGAACACGGCGCGCGAGCGCTTGAAGCCCGTCGTGTTGACGTTCGCCAGGTTGTTGGAGACGACGTCCAGCTGTGTTTGCTGGGCGTCCATCCCGGTCTTGGAGATCCACAGAGAGCGAATCAATTGGAGGCCTCTCGTCAGAATGGGGAGGAAGCCGCCCGGGGGCCCCGGCATGCCGGAACCGCCCCAGGCGGGTTGTCAATTGCCGTGCGCGATCAACGCAGGCTGACGAGCGTCTGCAGGATCGAGTCCTGTGTCTTGATCGTTTGCGCGTTGGCCTGGTACGAACGCTGGGCAACGATCATGTGGACGAGCTCGGCCGAGAGGTCCACGTTCGACTGCTCTGCCGACTGGGATTGCAGCAGACCGAACGAACCCATGCCCGGCGTGCCGAGGTTTGCAGCGCCCGAGTTGGAGGTCTCCACCCACAGGTTGCCGCCAATGTTCTGCAGGCCGTCCGGCGCCTTGAAGTTGGCCATGGCAATCTGCCCCAGTACGGAGCTGCGACCATTCGAGTAGCGCGCCATCACCGTACCGTCGTTGCCTACGGCATAGCTGGCCAGGCGGCCGGTGGCATAACCGTCTTGCGAAACGCCGGGGGCCGTATCGTTGTAGCCGCCGCCGTATTGCGTGGTGCCTGTCAGGTCGATGTTGCCGATGCTCATGCCGGCAAATGCCACCGGAATCTTGGTGGGGGTGGACGTCAACTGGCCATTGCCGTTAAAGGTGAGCGAGGTGATCGGGTTGCCGCCGGTGGGGGCCGCACCATCCACCATGGCGTGCACATCCCAGCCGGTGGCCGTGCGCACGTAGTAGTTGGTGAGCATATGGGCCTTGCCCGTGCCGTCATACACCTGCTGCGACACCGAATGGCTGAACGTTTGCGAGTTGGTAGACGAGAACGGCGTGGTGGTCGGCAGCTTGGCACCCGAATCCAGGTTGACGCCAAATGCCGTGTTGGTGGTTGCCAGCGGCGCCAGATCGTTCACCGGAATCTGCAGGTTGGTCAGCACGGCCGTGTTGACCTTGCCGGTGTTATCCACACCGTAGCCCGTCAGGTTCTGGCCGGTGGCGGAGATGATGTAGCCGTTCTTATCCGTGTGGAACTGACCGTTGCGGGTGTACGAAACCTGCCCGCTGCCCGGGTCCACCATGCGGTAGAAACCCGTGCCATTGATGGCGATATCCAGCGGATTGCCCGTACGCGTGACATTGCCCTGCGTAAAGGACTGCGACACGCGCGTCACGTTCACGCCTTGTCCGATCTGGCTGTCCGATGCGCCAACCAGCGAGCGCGCATACACATCGCCAAACACGGTGGTCGCCTTCTTGTAGCCCACGGTGTTGGCATTGGCGATATTGCTGCCGATCGTGTCCAGCGACTTGGATGCGGCATCGAGGCCGCTCAGCCCTTGTTGGAATCCCATGATGTTCTCGCTTGGAAAGTTGTACCGCTGTTGTATTGGCAGACGGTGCAATGTCGTCAGCCAGTGTCAAAGATTCGGAAATCGATCTCTCGGTATCACCACCCGCTCAACGACCGAGGCGATTTCGTCTTTAGACAGCGTGTTGTATTTCCCTTGCGAACACCTTATTGAATCTTGATTTAAAGCGATACCTTTCGATTCTTTGTGCAGTCTGACATTCAATCGATGAATTAGACGGATAAAAGCACCGCATCTCTTCAATTTGGCTCTGGACCTGCACGGCCCGCAGCTCGAATACCGTTTTTCGGCGCGGCGCTTCGCCACACACTTTGCCTATCCGCCGATCCCGGCAATTCATTACGAGGATAGACATGACACGCCCGCTTCTTCAGAGAGGACTCTGTTCGTGTGCACGCAGCCCACACCTCTGAGCTACCATGCACCGCAACTTCGCATTCGAATCTCGATGCCCGCGGCTCAGCCCGCAAGATCAGGAGTCACCTTAATGCCGCAGCTCTCCCGCTTCCACGCGCTATTGCTGCTGTTGCTTCTCTTGTTGGCGCAAGGTGGTGTTGCCACGGGCGCGGACAAATCCGACGACACCTTCCACACCCAGCAGTCGGCGCGGGAAGCGCGGCAGCAGCTCGCTGGCTGGATACCGGCCGCCATGGGGCTGGAAGCGGCCATCAAGACGCTTCAGTCGCGCGGCTTCACCTGCCGGGCGATGCAGCCTGCGGCCGGACTACGCTCAAGCACACTCTGCACGCTCGAGCCAGTCGCCGAGGTGCCGCCCGCTCAGCGGCTTGCCACGTCCGCGACGCCGATCCACTGGTTCGTCACACTCGACTCGATGGACGGCACCACCATCAGCAACGTCCTGGTCGGTCGCTCGCCCAAGGACATCGGCGGGTGATCCATCGGCGGTTACCTTGAAGCTCCCGCATCTCAGGCGCCGCCCTCCCCCGATCCGCGCTCAGCCAACGCCTCCAGTAGAT
This sequence comes from Ralstonia sp. AU12-08, assembly GCF_000442475.1. Taxonomy (NCBI): domain Bacteria; kingdom Pseudomonadati; phylum Pseudomonadota; class Betaproteobacteria; order Burkholderiales; family Burkholderiaceae; genus Ralstonia; species Ralstonia sp. AU12-08. Next base: position 10,304 of record NZ_ASZV01000001.1, read on the forward strand.
CTGCAGAAGGAACGAAGAACAGGCTGCCCGTGACCGCGCGGCTGTAGTCCAGCAGGCGGTCATAGTTGCCAGGCGGGCGGCCAACGAACATGTTTTCGAGCATCTGCTCGATTGGCGCCGGCGAACGTGCGTAGCCGATGAAATACGTGCCGAACTCGCCGGAACCCGGCCGGCCGAACGGCATGTTGTCGCGCAGGATTTTCACCTCCCGCCCGTCTTCCTCAAGCGTTGTCAGCGAACTGTGCGACCACGACGGTTTGACATCGTCGTCCAGTTCGATGTCGGACAGCTTGGTCCGCCCGATGATGTGCTCCTGCGCCTCGACGGAAAGGGCGTTCCACCCCGCCATGTCGTGCAGATACTTCTGGACGAGCACGTAGCTTCCGCCGGCAAAGGCCGCATCCTCATCACCGATCACGGTGAAATCAACGGCTTCGCGGCCCTCTGGATTCTCCGTTCCGTCAACAAAGCCGACCATGGCGCGCTGGTCGAAGTAGCGGAAACCGTGCACCTCGTCGACCACCTTGACCGCCGCGCCCAGTCTGCCGATCAGCTGCGTGGCGAGTTCAAAGCAGAGATCCATCTGGTCTGCACGGATATGCAGCAGGAGATCGCCTGGCGTTGCGACAGCGGTACGTTCCCCCGATCCGAACACGCGGAACGGATGCAGCGACGCTGGCCGCGGTGTGCCAAACAACGCATCCCACGCATCCGAGCCAAAGCCGCAAACGCATGACAGCTGACCCGCCGGAACACGCTTGCCGACTGAGCGAACAAGCGCCGCAACGTCGGCGCACCATGCGCGGACAACATTCGCGTGATCAGCGCCTGGGTTCAGGGTGGCGACAATAAAGATAGCGTTGCGGGTCACGGGACCAGCAACGGCTTGCGGTTCTGGGGTTGGCATGGGTTGGCGTGCATTGAAGGCGGTAAGGTTTTGCAGCCTACCAGAACATGTTCGCCATTGGCGGATGCCACGCCTGATGAATCCACCTCATGGCAGCTACTCGTAGTGCAGGGTACCGAGACCGGCCGGCTCAACTGCGGCGGCCTCTTCTTCCTCGTGTGCAGCGATCGCGCGCTGCAATGCCTGCCTGGCTGCCCCATCTTGCTCCGGCAGACCGGAAAGCAAAGCATGCAGCACCGGCAGCGTGCAAATCGCCGCCAATGCCCGTGCGGCATGGTCCCGCACGTTTTCATCATCGTCCCGCAGGGCTTGCGTCAGTGCCGGCAATGCGTGCTCCGCATCCGCATGCGAGCCTCGATGCAGATTACGGAGCGACTCCGCAGCCTGTGCACGGATTTCTGCATCCGGGTCACGCAGCGCCGTGACAAGGGTCTGCATCGCCGCTGCATCACCGCTATCGCCAAGCGCCCACAGCGCTCCAACACGGACGCGCTGCCCCAGCGCGGGTGTCTGGAACGCGGTGATGAGGTGTTGCGTGGCACGTGCGTCGCGCTGTTCACCGAGCGAACTGACGGCGTAGTAGCGGACCTCCTCATCCGCCTCGTCAAACACGCGCGCCGCAATCGCGTCGACCACCCGCGCATCGCGCTGCCAGCCCAGCGCGATGACGACTTCCAGACGCACGCGCGGCTCGGGGTCGTTGGCAACGGCCAGCAACGCAGGCAGCACCTGCGGCGGACCGAAGCGCAGCCCCTGGGCCGCCTGCCGGCGGACTTCCGCTACGGGGTCGGACAACGCGGCCAACAGCAGGTCGCGCAGTGTGGTGTCCTCCGTGTCGAGGCATTCGCACAACGCATCCAACGCGGCGGCGCGCACGCTACCGTCAAGGTCTGCCGTGGCGGTAACCAGATCAGGCATCGCGTTGGTGGTATCGCATCTGGCGAGTGCATGGATTGCCCAGATGCGCACGTCGACGTCGGTATCCAGATGCAGCCGTGCGCGCAATGCGGCAATCACGGGCTCGGACGACCACCGCCCCAGAACCTGTACCGCCTCTCGCCGTACCTCGGCACTCGGATCCTTGAGCGCCTGGAGACATGCGGGCAGGTGCGCCTGCGCAACTGCCTCCGACTGCATGCCCAGGGTGAGCACGGCAGCGGCGCGAACGTCCGCCTCGGTGTCGTGCATCAGCGCATACAGCACGGCATACTCGGCTTGTGGGTGCTGGCCCAGGTCGTAGTCCGCGAGCGCATGGACAGCGCTCGCGCGGAAGTAGGCATCGGCGTCGCGCGTGGTGGCCACTAGTGGGGGAACAAACGCATCATCCACGCCCAGATCGGTCAGGCTGACATTGGCACCGCGACGCGTGTCGGGGGCTTGCTGCCGAAGCGTGGCGATGAGCGCTTCGATCTCGGCGGCACGGTGCGCCTCGGCTGGCCCCGCATCAGCGCCGACCGCGTCAGCGCGCTCGCGGCGATTGGCCAGCGCGGTTTTGATACGAGCCATCAGCGACATCAAGCCCATGGAGTGGCAGCTCCTCTACGTTCGGTCAAGGCCAGAAACGCGCCCACACAGGCGGGAGAATGAAACGCACCCCAGGGCGGTCTGCCGGCGGGCCGAGGATCGGATTCCGGCGAGCGCGGATCGTAGCGCGCATGCACTCGCTGTTGCAAGTAGCGCACTTGCGCGTGCCGCTGGCGTCTTACCTATCTCTCGATGGAAGGAGGCGATGGCGCCCGACGCTCAGTTCTTGGCGGTACTCACGCCATCCCGGTTCCACCACCCGCCCCCGAGCGCCTGGAACAACGCCGCCGTATCGGTAAAGCGGTTGGCGCGCGCGGCAATGGTGGCTTGCGTGGCAGTCTGATAGGCCTGCTCGGCGTTGAGCACGGCGAGGATGTTCACCTGACCAAGCGCACGTTGCTTGTCGGTGATATTGAGTGTGGTCTGAGCGGCTTGTTCGGACTTGAGCGCCGCCTTCAGTACGTCCGCATCGGCATCCAGCGCATGCAGGGTATCGGCCACGTTCTGGAACGCGGTGATGACGGTACCGCGATACTGTGCCTCAGCCTGGTCGACGCCGGCGTCGGCACCGCGCTTTTTCGCCAGCAACGCTCCGCCGTCAAAGAATGTCTGCGCCACGTTACCTACGAGGCTCCAGAAGACATTACCGTCGCGGAACATCTGGCTGAAGATTTCGGCGGTGCCACCCTTGGTGCCGGTAATCGTCAATTGCGGCAGCATGTTCGCAATGGCCACGCCCACCTGCGCGGTGGCGGCATGCAGTTGCTCTTCGGCTGCGCGCACGTCGGGGCGCTGGCGCACCAGGTCAGACGGCAGCGACACCGGCAGATCTTGCGGCAGCTTGAAATCGGCAAACGTAAAGGTCTCGGGAATGCCCTCGCTCGGCAGCCTGCCCGCCAGGGCGGCCAGCAGGTCGCGCTGTACTGCCAGTTGTTTCTGCAGATTGGGGAGTGCCTGCTCGGCCTGTGCCAGCGCAGTCACGGCAGCAGCTACATCCAGCCCGGTGACGGCGCCAAACTGGAATTGCTTGCGCAGGTTGTCGACCAACTGGTTATTGATGTCCACGATGCGCTGTTGCGCGGCGATCTGCGCGCGCAGCGAGGCCTCTTGCACTGCCGCCGCCACGATGTTGGAGGCCAGCGTGAGGTACGCCGCCTCCATCTGGAAGTACTGCGCATCCTCCGCCGCCTTGAGCGATTCAACCTGGCGGCGAGTCAACCCAAACACATCCGGTGCGTAGCTGATGGTGAGCTGCGCGGTGTGCAGTGTGTAGATCGGGGCACCCGAAGTGAGCGTGGGCGAGATGGTACCCACAGCGTTCTGCTGACGGCTCGGCTGATAGGAACCCTGCAGCAGCGGGAAGAACGAGGCCTGTTGTGCCCGTGTTTGCTGCTGTGCGACCCGCAGCGCAGCTTGCGCGGCGGCCAGCGTGGGGCTGGCGGCAAACGCATCGGCAATCACCTTGTTCAGCTTGTCCGACTGGAATGTCTTCCACCATTGGTCGGACACCTGCATGCCCGAGACAAACCGCTGCGCCTCACCCCCTTGTGTGGCGGCGGACGACGTCTGCTCCGGCAACGGCTGCGGCGTATAGCCGGTCACCTTGGGCGCTTCCGGCGTCTTGAAATTGGGCCCCACCGCGCACGCGGAAGCCAGCAGGCACGCCGCTGCCAAGGCAGTCAGGCGCAGCAGAACAGAGGCGGAATGTGGTGTGCGGAAAGCGGTGTTGGCGGGCATGGAAGCACCCAGTCTGATCGAATGGCGGCGATTCTAGGGGAGACGCCATTTGTTGCGAACTGTGATTCGTCACAGTAGACCGATCTGCAGGCAGCCAGCATCATCCCGGCAAATTTCCATCATCAGGGGTACTGCTGTGCAGGTCGATTACAAATCCGCAGCCCTCGGGGGCGCAATTGCCGCGCTTGCCGTGGGCGGGCTCATGTGGGCGATGGGGGGATCAGGCGGTCCAAAGCACTCGGAAGCCGCAACGCCCAGCGCATCCACGTCGGCCTATGGCGCGCCCACCAAGCTGCCGGCCGCCCCGTCTCGCGATGGCCAGGCCGTCACGCTCAGTGCTTCGCAACTGCAGTACATCAAAGTCGCACCGGTGGAACTGCGCGACTTCGCCAATCGCCGTGAAGCGGTCGGCAACGTCGACTTCAATGAAGACCGCGCAGTGCAGGTGTTCACGTCCTACCAGGGCAAGATCCGCAATATCTACGCCAAGGTGGGAGATACGGTCGCCAAGGGCAAGCCTCTGTTCGATATTGAGAGCCCCGATCTTGTACAGGCGGAATCCACGCTGATCTCGACCGCTGGCACGCGCAAGCTGACCACGGCGGCACTGGCGCGCGCGCATCAGTTGTATGACATCCAAGGGTTGGCGCAGAAAGACCTGGACCAGGCCATCTCTGACCAGCAAGGCGCTGAAGCTGCCTACAAGGCTGCTCGGGAAGCACTGGCGGTGTTTGGCAAGACGCCGGCACAGATGGACCAGATTGTCGAGACCCGCAAGACCGACTCGGTGCTGACCGTGGTGAGCCCGATCTCCGGTCAGGTCACGGCGCGCAGCGCGCAGCCGGGCCTGCTGTTGCAGCCGGGCAGCGGCACTGCGCCGTTCACGGTTGCGGACGTATCGACCATGTGGATGCAAGCGTTCGTGCCGGAAGCGGATGTGCCGCTGCTGCATGTCGGCCAGCCGGTCAAGATTCATGTGATGGCATTCCCGGGGCGCGCGTTCAACGGCAAGATCACCACCGTCGGTGCCACCGTGGATGCCAACACGCACCGCATTCTGGTGCGCTCGGAAATTGACGATCCCAAGCGCGAACTGCGCCCCGGAATGTTCACGTCATTCGACATCACCACCGCCGCACCCATGAGCTCCCCTGCGCTGGCGACCGACGGCGTGGTGCGGGAAGGCGACGGCACCATGACCGCCTGGGTCACGACCGACCGCAAGCGCTTTGCCCGGCGCGTCATCAAACTTGGCATTGAGCAGGACGGCTTCGTGCAGGTGGTCGAAGGCCTGACGGCCGGTGAACTGGCTGCCAACGAAGGTGCGCTGTACCTGAGCACGGCAGCTGCCGGCAGCATCAGCAGCGCCGACTGAAGGGGACCACCGTGCTGAAGGCGATTCTCAAGCTGTCGCTGCTGCGGCGGCCGCTGATCCTGTTGTTCCTGCTGGTATTCGTGGTGGCGGGGCTGTTTGCCTATTCCAAACTGAATATCGAGGCCTACCCGAACCCTGCGCCCGTCATTCTCGAAATCACCGCGCAAACGCCCGGCCTGTCTGCCGAGGAAATGGAGCGGTACTACACCGTGCCGATGGAAATCGGCCTGGCCACCACGCCCGGTGTGGAAAGCATCCGCTCCACGTCGTTCTACGGCCTGTCGTTCGTGCGCGTGACGTTCAAGTACGGCATCGACTACTACTTTGCCTACACGCAGGCGGCGCTGTCCCTGCAGCAGAACGTCAGCCTGCCCAACAGCGTGCAGCCGCAGATCCAGGCGTCGAGCCTGGTGGGCGAAGTGGTGCGTTATCAGGTCAAAGGGCCGCCGCACTATGGCCTGACCAACCTGCGCACCCTGCAGGATTGGGTGCTGCAACGCCGTCTGCTGACCGTGCCGGGCGTGGCGCAGGTCGTGAGTTGGGGTGGCACCACCAAAGAGTACGACGTCGAGGTCGACCCGAAAAAGCTAGAAGCCTATGGCGTTACGCTGCCGCAGATGATGACCGCCCTGGGCAACGCCAACATCAACGTTGGCGGGCGCACCATCAACTTCGGGCAGCAGTCGATCAATATTCGTGGTGTCGGCCTGATCGAAGACATCAAGGACATCGACAAGATCGTCCTCACGCAGACCAACGGCGTGCCCGTCCAGGTCAAAGACGTGGCGAAAACGAAGATCGGCTTCAAGCCGCGACTGGGTATTGCCGGGCGCGACAATGACAGCGACGTCGTCACTGCCGTCGTGGTGATGAACCGCACCATGCAGACCAACGACGTGGTGACGCGCGTCAAAGCCGAGCTGGACAAGATCAACACCGACGGCACACTGCCGGCCGGCGTCAAGGTCGAACGCTACTACGACCGCTCGGAACTCGTCTCCGTGACCACGCACACGGTGATGCACTCGCTGCTGTTTGGCTGCTTGCTGGTGTTCTTCATCCAGTGGATCTTCCTGGGCGACCTGCGCAGCGCGATCATCGTCAGCGTGAACATTCCGTTTGCCCTCTTCTTCAGCATCCTGATCCTGCTGCTGACGGGGGAATCGGCCAACCTGCTCTCGGTGGGCGCGGTGGACTTCGGGATCATCGTGGATTCCTCGGTCATTCTGGTTGAGAACATCTTCCGCAACTTCCAGATGCCGCCGGCCGAGCAGGTACGCCTGCTGACGAGCCGAGACGCCAAGGTGCTCGGCCTGCGCGTACCGGAGCGCTTGCGCATGATCTTTGTGAGTGCGCTGCAGGTGGACCGCGCGGTGTTCTTCTCTGCGCTCATCACGGTTGCCGCGTTCGTGCCGCTGTTTACCATGCAGGGCGTGGAAGGCCAGATCTTCGGCCCCATGGCACGCACCTATGGCTATGCACTGGCCGGCGCGCTGATCGCCACCTTTACCGTCACGCCGGCGCTGTGCTCGTACCTGCTGCCCAAGCACATTGAAGAAAAGGAAACCTGGCTGGTGCGCGTGCTGCATCGGGCGTATCAGCCGGCGCTGACGTGGTCGCTATCCAACCGGCGCATCGCGGTGGCGATTGGAGCCATCGTCTTGGCGGCAACCGTCGCGCTGATGCCATTCCTGGGCACCGAGTTTCTGCCCGCGCTGGAAGAAGGCAACCTGTGGATCCGGTTGACCATGCCGCAAACCGCCTCGCTCGAATCCGGCGTCGTGCCGGTGGCGCGGATGCGGCAGATCCTGCTCAAGCACCCCGAGGTTCGCACGGTGGTGTCGCAGCATGGCCGGCCGGATGACGGCAGCGATTCGGCAGGCTTCTATAACGCCGAGTTCTTCGTGCCGCTCAAGCCGTTGGACCAATGGTCGTCCGGCATGACCAAAGAGAAGCTGATCGCGCAGATCCAAAAGGAATTCACGAGCGAGTTTGCCGGGGTTGGCCTGAACTTCTCGCAGTACATCCAGGACAACGTGGAAGAAGGCCTATCCGGCGTGAAGGGGGCCAACTCGGTGAAGATCATCGGCCCGGACCTCAACGTGCTGGAAAACCTGGCCACCCAGGTGCAGACCGAGATGAGCAAGGTCAAGGGCGTGACCGACCTGGGCGTGTTCCGCGTGCTGGGTCAGCCCAACCTGAACGTGCGCATCAACCGTGAGGCTGCGGCACGCTATGGGCTGAACACCGGCGACGTGAACACCGTGGTGCAAGCCGCGCTGAGCGGCTCGCAGGCCAGCACCATCCTGGAGGGCGATCGGCAGTTCGCACTGACAGTACGCATGGCACCGGAGTACCGCAGCAATATCGATGCGGTACGCAACATCCGCGTGGCCTACACGAATGCGAATGGTGGCAACTCGTACATTCCGCTGTCGGCGCTGGCAGACATCACGCTGGATACGGGTGCCTCGTACATCTATCACGAGAAGAACACCCGCTATATCCCCGTCAAGTTCAGCGTGCGCGGGCGCGACCTAGGCGGCACGGTGGAAGAAGCGCAACAGCGCATCGCCCAGAACGTCAAGCTGCCGCAGGGCTATCGCATCGACTGGGCCGGCGAGTTTGAAGAGCTGGAGCAAGCCAAGAAGCGGCTTGAAGTGGTGGTGCCCATCAGCATCGTGTTGATCCTGGTGCTGCTGTATGGGCTGTTCAACTCGCTGCGCGACAGCCTGATGGCGCTGGCCGGCATTCCGTTTGCCATCACCGGTGGTGTGGCGGCGCTGTTCCTGACGGGGCTGGACTTCAGCATCTCAGCGGCCATCGGCTTCGTCTCGTTGTTCGGGGTGTCGGTCATGGACGGCATCCTGATGATCACGTACTACAACGACCTGCGCAGTGACAAGGGCCTCAAGCCGACTGAAGCGATGTTCCATGCCGCGCAGCAGCGGATGCGGCCAATGCTCATGACGGCGCTGTCGGCGTGCATTGGCTTGTTCCCGGCGGCCATCTCCACGGGCATCGGCAGCCAGGTGCAGCGTCCGCTGGCAACCGTGGTGGTGGGCGGCATGCTTGTCGGCCCCCTGATGTTGCTGGTGATCGTGCCGGCGCTGCGGATGGTGTTTCTCGGCAAGGAGCCGCCAGATGCCCCGCCCCTTGAAGAGGCACCGGTCTAGCGTACTGCCGCGCCCCCGGCGCGGCATGCACTACAGCTTGATGATGCCCGCGCTCGAAGCCTTGACTACGGCTTCGATGCGCGTGGCCACACCCAGCTTCTGACGCGCGTTGTCGATATGAAAATCGACCGTACGTTTGGACAACCCGAGAATCGTGGCGATCTCGCCAGAGGTCTTGCCGCGCGCCGACCAGGCCAGCACTTCCACTTCGCGCTCACTCAGGTGCACCGGCGGCAGCGCTGCGCGTGGGCGCACACGCTTGGCAAGGCGTGTCTGCACAATGCTGATCAGGATCTCGAAATCGACCGGCTTGGTCACGTAGTCATCCGCACCCAGGCGACGGCCACGCAGCTCCGATTCGCGCTGCGCCATTGCGGTCAGAAACACGAACGGAATCTCGGCATAGCGCGGCGCAAGGGTCCCGACTTGCTCCAGCAGCTCGAACCCGGTCATGCCGGGCATGCTCACATCGCACAGCACCAGATCGGGCTCCTCGCGCAGCAGCGCTGCCAGGCCAGACTCCCCATCATGCGCGACAGTGACAGCGTAGCCGTGTTCGACCAGCTCTTCGCTGATCAGCTCCGCGGTCTCGACGTCGTCCTCGATACAGAGGATTTTCGGAGCCGTTGCGTTCATGATGCGCTCATGTGAAGGTATGGTTACCGATGCTTCGCTGCAGCCCCAAGGACCCAGCGCATGACAATTCCGATGCACTCTCCGGAGCCGGCCCACAGTGCGCCCGCCTCTGGTATCTCCCCCAGGCGACGCCTGCTCGGCCTCGACTCTCCGTCAATCCTGCGCCCCATCCGGGTGCGGTTGTCGCTGGTGTTCGTGACCTTTCTTCTGCTGGTGATTGGCGTGGGTGCCTTCAGTATCAACCAGTTGGCCAGCTTCCACAGCGTGTCGGCACAGATCAGCGAACGCTGGCTGAAGAACAGCCGCATTCTAGGGGATCTGAACAACTACATCTCCGACTATCGTGCCGCCGAGGGTGATTTCCTGATCGCCTCGTCCCGTGCTGATCTGCGCGCGGCGGATCAGCAGGTCGCCACACTGGATGACCTCATTGCTGCGTCGCAGGCACGCTACGACAAGATCGAGCACGACGCCGCCGAGCGCGAGCTCTATAGCCAGTTTGTTGTGCAGTGGAACATGTATCGGGAGCTGGCGAGGCGACTGATGATTTCTGCCAAAACCGGCGAAGTAAAAGGCGCGACGCAGCTTTACCACACGGAGTCCAAACGGGCTTTCGACCTGGCCAATGACACGCTGGGCGTCATGACCGAGCGCAGCGTGGCCGGCGGCGCCGCTGAAACCGAGCGCGAAGCACAGGCCTATCACGATGCGCGGCAACTCATCATCGGCGCCATCATCGTGGCGGCGTGCCTGGTCGTGATTGCGGTGGCTTACCTCGCCTATGCCGTCTCGCGCCCGATCGCCGTTCTGGTCGATCGAATGCACCACATCGTCAACAACGACACGCACGTCGACATTCCTGGCCTTGAACGTCGCGATGAAATCGGCGACATCGCGCAGGCCGTGGCACGTTTTCGCGACAACACGATCGAACTCGGCCGCAGCAAAGATGCACTGGTTGCACAGGCAGCAGTTCTGCAGGACCTGCTGGACAAGGAGCGCCGCCTGGCCGAACTGCAGCGCAACTTCGTCTCCATGGCGTCTCACGAATTCCGCACGCCGCTCGGCGTGATTGATGGCCATGCACAGCGGCTGATGCGCATGCGAGAAGCGCCCGCGCCAGAAGTGATCGACGAGCGCTGCGGCAAGATCCGCGCTGCAGTACAGCGCATGACGCATCTGATGGATCATCTGCTCGATTCTTCGCAATGGCTCGACACCACAACGCCAGCGGCGATGCGGCGTACGAAATTTCCGCTGCCGGCATTGCTGCACGAGGTGTGCGAGATGCATCGGGACAGCACACCCGGCACACGCATCGAAGAACACATCGAAGCCGATGGACCCGACATCATCTTTGGTGATGCCAAGCTGCTCTTTCAGGCGTTCAGTAACCTGATCGGGAATGCCGTCAAATACTCACCACCTGGCACGCCGGTCGGTGTGTATGTGCAAGGCGACGCCGAAAGCGTATCGGTGGTGGTGGAAGACCGCGGCCTGGGCATTCCGGAGCGCGATATCGAGCGGCTGTTCGAGCGCTATGTTCGCGGAGGCAACGTGGCCGGTACAGTGGGGGCTGGCGTCGGACTGTACCTGGTCAAGCTCGTGGTGGAACTGCACCAGGGCACGATTACCGTCAGCAGCGCTGAAGGCAAGGGTTCCAGGTTTATCGTGCGCCTGCCGCGCCTGGAAGGCTGATCAGGCGCGCCGCGAAGCCTTGAGCGCCAACGCCCAGGCCACCGTGCCGATCACGGCCCCGAGCAGGAACGGATACGAGCACAGATTTCCCGAGCCCCACTCGAGGAACGACCACGCCAAGCCCACCGCTGCGAGCATCAGGCTCCATTGCGCAGGTTTGCCCATCAGGTGGCGGACCACGCCGCTGTAAAGCAGCAGGCACGCCAGCAGAGAGATCAGTGCGGTCAGCAACGACATCGAACCCGTGACCACCGTCTCCCAATAGGCCGATGCGTATGTGGCGGCAAAGCCGGCCTGCAGCAGCGTTGCAATGGCAAGCGGCGCGCGCGTCGAATCGGTGGTCTGCTGTGCTGGTGTCGATTCCATCATCCCCTCGGCTGTCTTGGTGTTCTTGCGGGCGTTTCCACGTCGACCTTCGGACGAAAATGGGACGCCCAGATCGCTTGGGTGCGCAGCATAGCATTCAGCCAGCGCACGGCCTCCGCAATCGCCCGGCTTGCCGAACGTCACAACCCGTGACACACTCCAGCCGCTGCCTTCACCGGCAGCACGCAGGCGCGGCGGGCGCAACACGCACCGCTGCAACACGCCGCAGGAGAGACCGGGTTGCAACGATGCCCGGCGCCGATGGAGCAACCACCCCGGAAACTCTCAGGCAAAAGGACTGTGGCGTCGACTGCGAATCTGGAGAGAGGCATGCACGCGCATGCCCACCGAAGGGGAAGGCACTCACGCTGTACGCTGCGGGTGCCCAAGCTCTCAGGTCCCAAGACAGATGGGGTGAGCCGACCGGATCGTCCGGTCAACCCACCACTCCATAGGGACCGCCATGACGCATATCGTCATCGTTGGCGCCGGCATTTCCGGCGTCACCACCGCTTACACGCTCTCGCAACTCGGCTATCAGGTCACGGTGCTCGACCGGCATCTGTATCCGGCCATGGAAACCTCGTTCGCCAATGGCGGGCAGCTTTCCGCCAGCAACGCCGAGGTCTGGAACAGCACCGGCACGCTGCTCAAAGGCATCAAATGGATGCTGCGCAACGATGCGCCGCTGCTGCTCAACCCCAAGCCGTCGTGGCACAAGTACTCATGGATTGGCGAGTTCGTGGCGAGCATCGCCCACTACCGCCGCAACACCATCGAGACCACGCGCATGGCCATCGAGGCGCGCAAGCATTTGTTTGCGATGGCCGAGCGCGAGCAGATCGATTTCGACCTGCAACGGCGCGGCATCCTGCACGTCTACCACGACAAGGCCAGCTTTACCGGGGCAGGCAAAGCCAACGCGCTGCTCGTTGCCGGCGGGCTAGAGCGCCACGCCGTGAGCCCCGAAGACATTGCTGCCATCGAGCCCACGCTGCGCGGCAACTACTACGGCGGCTACTTCACCGAATCGGACGCCACGGGCGACATCCACAAGTTCACACGCGGTCTTGCGCAAGCCTGCGAGAAACGCGGCGTGCGCTTCATGCAAGGCGTGGATGTGCGCGACGTGGAAACCACCGAGCGCGGCGTGCGACTGCTGCTGCAGACCACACTCGATGACCGCCTCTCCACCAGTGAGGCCAACGTCGTGCAGGAGATTGCCGCCGATGCGCTGGTCGTGTGCGCGGGCGTCGGCAGCCGGCATGTCGCGCAGATGGTGGGCGACCGCATCAACGTGTACCCGGTCAAGGGCTACTCGATCACCGTGCATCTGGACGATGAGGCGAGCATGCAAGGCGCGCCGTGGGTCAGCCTGCTGGATGAGAGCGCGAAGATCGTCACCAGCCGCCTGGGCGCGGGACGCTTCCGCGTGGCCGGCACGGCAGAGTTCAACGGCTACAACCGCGACATCCGCGCAGACCGCATCGAACCCCTGGTGGCCTGGACGCGCCGCAACTTTGCGATCGGTACCTCACGCGTGGTGCCGTGGGCTGGCTTGCGTCCGATGATGCCGGACATGATGCCGCGCGTTGGTCGCGGGCGGCATGCGCGCGTGTTCTACAACACGGGCCATGGGCACCTTGGCTGGACGCTCTCTGGCGCCACGGCCGCGATGATCGGCGACGTGATCGCGCGCGATTGCCCGTTGCATTGATCGCCAATCCCATAGCGGATCGGGCCAGGACAATCCAGGCCCGATCCGTTTGGGTGTTACGCGGGTGCGGATACGGGCGCCTCAGAGCGCAGGACTCGAACCGGCACGGACTTGTAAGACGGCGTGCCGCTTTCCTTGTCGATGTAGTCCAGGGGCACCAGCACGTTCGCCTCTGGGTAGTACGCCCCCACGGAGCCACGCGCAATGCTGTAGGCGATGGCCGTGATCTTCTCCAGCCGTAGCTTCCGGCCGGACACGATGGTCTCGATGTCGACCAGGTCGCCATGTTCGAGCCCGCGTGCGGCAAGATCAGCCTCGTTCATGAACAGCACATCGCGCCGGCCGAACACGCCGCGGTAGCGGTCATCGAGCGCGTAGATGGTGGTGTTGTACTGGTCATGGCTGCGCAACGTGATGAGGCGCAATACCTCTTCGCCACCGAGGACACCGGCGTCTTCCCGTACGCCACCGTACACGGAGAACATCGCCTTGCCGGTGGGCGTCGGCCACTGGCGCTCGGTAGGCGGCAACGGCAGGCGGAAGCCACCGGGCGTGCGGATGCGCTCGTTGAAGTTCTCGAAACCCGGAATGGTCTTCTCGATCAGGTCGCGAACCTTGTCGTAGTCGGCAACCAGTTCCATCCACGGCACCTTGCTGTGCGGTAACGTCGCCTTGGCCATGCCGGCAACAATGGCCGGCTCGGAGCGCAGGTGCTCCGACGCCGGCGTCAGCTTGCCCGCCGATGCGTGGACCATCGACATCGAATCCTCAACCGTGATGGACTGCGGGCCACCCGCCTGGACATCAAGCTCGGTCCGGCCCAGGCAAGGGAACACGTAGGTTTCCTTGGCCACCAGCAGGTGCGAGCGGTTGAGCTTGGTGCCAATGTGCACGCTCAGGTCCAGCTTGCCCATGGCTGGGAAGCTCTGCTCCGGATCGGGCAGCGCCACCGCAAAATTGCCGCCCAGGCAGATCAGCGCTTTCGCCTTGCCGTCGATCATGGCCTGCATGCCGTTGACGGCATCGTGCCCGTGCGCTGCAGGCGGCTTGAAACCAAACACGCTTTCGATGCGCTGGAGAAAATCGGCGGACGGCTTTTCCGTAATGCCCACCGTCCGGTTGCCCTGTACGTTGGAGTGGCCCCGCAGCGGACAAATGCCGGCACCGGGCTTGCCAAAATTGCCACGCATCAGCAACAGGTTGGCGATCAGGCGCACGTTGGCCGTCCCCTTGTTGTGCTGCGTCACGCCCATGCCATACGTGATGATGGTGGCGTTCGACTTGGCATAGGCCTCAGCAACCTGCTCCAGCTCGGCGCGCGTCAGCCCGCTGGCCTTTTCGATGTCGGGCCACGTTGCCGCTTCCAGTTCGGCTGCGAATGCATCAAAGCCCTGGGTGTGCTCTGCGATGAAGTCGCGGTCCAGCACATCGCCTTGCGCCGCCTCCATCGCCAGGAGGGCCTTCATGATGCCGATCAGTGCTGCAGCATCGCCACCGCCATCGACCTGGTAGTACGTCGATGCAATACGGGTCGAACCGTAGGTGGCCATCTCCAGGAAGTTCTGTGGGTCGGCAAAGCGCTCCAGCGCGCGCTCGCGCAGCGGGTTGAATACGATGATGGGCACGTTGCGCCGCGACGCTTCGTGTAGCGTACCCATCATGCGCGGATGGTTGGTGCCCGGGTTGTGGCCGATCGAGATGATCAGCTCGCAGTGTTCGAAATCCTCCAGCGACACCGTGCCCTTGCCAATGCCGATCGACTGCGGCAGGCCAACGCTGGTGGGCTCGTGGCACATGTTCGAGCAGTCCGGGAAGTTGTTCGTGCCGTACTCCCGCGCGAAGAGCTGATAGAGGTAGGCCGCCTCGTTCGATGCCCGCCCGGAGGTGTAGAACTCGACCGCATCAGGCGGGAGCCCGCGCAGGATCTCGCCGATGCGGTTGAAGGCGTCTTCCCACTCGACGGCACGGAAGGTGTCTTTCTCGCGGTCGTAGACCAGGGGATGCGTCAACCGGCCCTTGTCTTCCAGTTCGTAGTCGGACCATGTGAGCAGTTCCGATACGGTGGTCGTGGCAAAGAACTCGGGCGGCACGCGCTTGTTCGACGCCTCCCAGGTCACGGCCTTGGCACCGTTCTCGCAAAACTGGAAGGTGGAGCGGTGTTCCTTGTCGGGCCAGGCACACCCCGGGCAATCGAAGCCCGTGGGCTGATTGGTCCGCATCAGCGTGATCGGCGCCTGGAACTTGTCCATCTGGTCATGAACGGCCTGCGCCGTTGCCCGCAGCGCGCCCCAGCCGCCGGCAGGGCCGTCATAAGGCCGGATGCCGGGAACTTCGCGTCGATTTGCCATGTGAATCTCCATCGCCCCCAGCCAGGGTTGGGGGCTTGCGTTGGTAAAGCCGCGGCGCGGCCGTGGGTTGAAATGAAAGGGTTCGACGAACCTGATACGTCAGGCCTCAGATTCGGCGGTGCCTTTGGAGCCTTTGCTGCGCTTCTTTTCAGTGGTGCTCTTCTCTTGCGAGAGAGGGGACTTCCCTTCCGTTGCGGGCGGCGCGAGCTTGTTGAAGGTCACCGTACCGCTGTCCTTGTCGAAATCCACCTCCACGGTGTCGCCCGATTTGAGCGTGTCGCCCAGAATCTCCTTGGCAAGCCGTGTTTCGATCATCTGCCGTACCTGACGCTTCAGCTCACGCGCACCGAACTCGGGTTGATAGCCCTCCTCCACCAAGTGCTCGACAAGCGCCTCACCCATCTTGAGCGTAATGTCCTGTGCCGCCGCGGTACGCCTCACCCGGTCAAGCTGGATCTGCACGATCGCGCGAATGTTCTGCCTGGACAGCGCGTTGAACACGATGATCTCGTCGATCCGGTTCAGGAACTCGGGGCGGAAGTGGCCTTTCAGCACCGGCATCAGTGCATCGCGCAGCGCCTTGTCGGTCTTGCGCTCGTCTTCGGGTCGCTCAAGGTTGTCCATGATGATCGACGCGCCAAGGTTGCTGGTAGCGATCAGGATCGTGTTGCTGAAGTCCACCACACGGCCCTTGCCGTCAGTCAGCCGGCCATCGTCAAACACCTGCAGCAGCACGTTGTTCACGTCCGGGTGAGCCTTCTCGATTTCGTCGAGCAGGATCACGCTGTACGGGCGCCGTCGCACGCGTTCGGTGAGTTGGCCGCCCTCGTCGTAGCCAACGTATCCCGGAGGTGCACCAATCAGTCGCGCAACCGCGTGGCGCTCCATGTATTCCGACATGTCGATGCGGATGATCGACTGCTCGTCGCCAAACACCGTTTCGGCCAGCGCCTTCGCCAGCTCGGTCTTGCCCACGCCAGTGGGGCCGAGGAACAGGAAGGTGGCTATCGGGCGATGCGTTTGCCCAAGGCCAGCGCGCGAAAGCCGTACTGCATCGCTCACGGCGACGACGGCGTCGTCCTGACCGACCACGCGCTCGCGCAAGCGCTCTTCCATTTTCAGCAGCTTCTGGCGCTCTTCCTTCGTCAGCTCCGACACCGGAACACCGGTCAGGCGTGATACCACCTCGGCCACCGATGCCACCGTCACCTCCAGCGTCTCCGAACCGGTCTTGCGCTGCCAGGCTTCCATCTTCTCGTCGAGCGTCGTCTGCTTGGCGTTGATCTGCTCTTCAAACTGCTTGGCTTCATCAAAGCGCTTGCGCGACGCGGCGTAATCCTGCTCGCGCTTCAGTTGTGCGACTTCCGCCTCACCTTCCTGAATGTCCGCCGGACGCGATGTCGCGCCAATCCGCACGCGGGCCGCTGCCTGATCAATCAGGTCGATGGCCTTGTCGGGCAGGAA
Source organism: Ralstonia sp. AU12-08 (assembly GCF_000442475.1). Classification (NCBI taxonomy): domain Bacteria; kingdom Pseudomonadati; phylum Pseudomonadota; class Betaproteobacteria; order Burkholderiales; family Burkholderiaceae; genus Ralstonia; species Ralstonia sp. AU12-08. The sequence goes on from NZ_ASZV01000001.1 coordinate 27,252, forward strand.
GCGCGATGTGATGTAGCGGTCCGCAAACTCGGCCGCGGCAACAAACGCATCATCGGCAAAGGTCACCTGGTGGTGCGCCTCCAGGCTGTCGCGCAGGCCACGCAGGATGACGATGGTCTGCTCGACGCTGGGCTCCGGCACAAGCACGGGTTGGAAGCGCCGCTCAAGCGCGGCATCCTTTTCGATGTACTTCTGATACTCATTGAGCGTGGTGGCACCGATCAGGCTCAACTCGCCGCGAGCAAGCGCAGGCTTGAGCACGTTGGCAATGTCGAGCCCGCCCTCGCCGCCGCCCTGCCCCGCGCCCACGATGGTGTGCAGCTCGTCGATAAACAGGATCAGCTCCGATTGCTTGGCGGTCACTTCGTCAATCAGCTGCTTGGCGCGCTCCTCAAACTCGCCGCGATACTTCGCGCCCGCCACCATCGAGTTGATGTTGACCTCCACGAGGCGCTTACCGCGCAGCACTTCCGGCACATCGCCGTTGATGATGCGCTGCGCCAAGCCTTCGACGATGGCCGTCTTACCGACACCCGGCTCGCCAATCAGCACCGGGTTGTTCTTCTTGCGACGGGCCAACACTTCAATTGCGCTTTCGATCTCCTGCGCGCGCCCAAGCACCGGGTCGAGCTTGCCCTGGCGCGCCAGCGTGGTGAGATCGCGGCCAAACTTATCGAGCGTAGGCGTGCCACTCGGCGCATCCACCCGGCCGTCTTCCGCGCCTTTTCCGACCACCTTGACGACCTTCTGGCGCAAGGCCTCCGGCGTCACTCCGTACTTCTTCAGCAACGCGCCGGCAATGCTCTCCGGCACCGCCGCCAGCCCGATCAGCAGGTGCTCGGGGCCCACATAGGAGTGCCCCAGATCCCGCGATGCCTGGAACGCATACTGGAACGCCTTCTTCAGACGCGGTGACACCGTCGTCTTGTCCATTGACGCGTCACCGTCGTCGGTGCCCGTCTTGGCGTGTTCGTCGATATAGCTGCGGATATCCTGCGCAGAAAGCTTCAGCTCCTTGAGCAGCGCGGCACAGATATCGGTGTCCGCAAGCACGTACAACACATGCTCGGTATCCAGTTCACGGCGATGCAGCTCGTGGGCCTTCTCCGCAGCACGCTGCAGCAGCTCAAGGGTCTGCTCGCTGAAGGCGTCGATCACGTCCACCGATTCCCGGGGGACCTCGGCAGAGAAACCTGCACCATGTTCTTCAGCGTCGCCAAACTCATCGAACAGGCGTGACAGCCCACCACCTCCGCCCCCCAACAGAGAGTCGAACGGATTGAGCATGCTTTGATGCCGCATGAGTTGCCGGTAGTGGTAGTCGCAGATCGAGATCGACTTGCGCTCGCCGTCTTGCACCACGGCGACACGCGCGACGGCGGGCCGGACATTGCAGATATCGCAGAGAGTGGACACGATGCGACAACCTCCTTCTATGAGTGCGCATCTCGCACGCTGCCGTCGCAAGCGCGATGCGCTTCATGCGGATGCGGCCGTGCAAGCCTGTCCGCTTACGTTAGCTGATCGCTGTACCCGCTCCAAGGTACAGTTGACCGCCGCCAGCCTGTGTACAGCGCACTGCGCTTGTCATCGCCCCGTCATGGCACAGCAAACACGTGATCCTGCGCCGCACGGCAGGCAACGCCCCGCTGCGGGTGAAGAGCACAGAACTTGGCGCCCCCAAAGGTCAAGCCATCGCTAGGTCAGCAGATACCGGCGCTGCGGCACAACTTCAGGCGGAATCTCGCGATCACATAGCTCCAGGACGGACCGCTCGATCGTGCGCGTAATGGCATCGAGCGGCAACGCATTCGGTGCAACGCCAAACGGCTCGGCAACTTCATTGGCAATCGCCTCCAGCGCAATCAGCGTGTATGAGATGAACACACACAACAGCGGCGTGAAGAACTCCGTGGAATCCACCAGGCCGAACGGCAGCAACATGCAGTACGCATAGGCCGTGCGGTGCAACAACACGCTGTAGGCGAAAGGGATGGGCGTGGACGCAATCCGCTCGCAGCCGCCGAGTGTCTTGCCCATGTCGTTGAGCTGCGCATCCAGCATCCAGCGTGTCGTGTCCGAAGCCGGCGCCTCGCCTTGCAGACGGACCAGGCGGCTTCGGATGTCATTGAGGAGCGCCGCTGGCCGGTAGCACTTGTGTTGCAGCGCTTGCGCCTGTTCTGCACCGAGCAGGCGCGTTAGATCTGCCGTCGGGTCCGTCTTGCGCAGCTGATGCTTGAGCGCATAGACAAACGCAATCACGGTGTTGGCCACCCTGATGCGGTCAGCCTGACTCACGTGCTCCGGCAGGTAGCACAGCACCTGCGAAGTCAGCGCGCGGGACGCGATCAGCAGGTTGCCCCACAGGTGCCGCGCCTCATCAAAGCGTGCGTAGCTGGCGTTATTCCGGAACGACAGGAAGATTGCCAAGGCGAGGCCGAACAGCGTGAAGGGCGTCGTATTGAGCGGAATCTTCTCGCCCAGGATGCGGCCCTGCGTAATCACCGCCAAGCTGCTGAACACCGCCATGAACATCAGCTGCGGAATGATGGATTGCAGCACCGAGCCGTTCCAGACGAACAGCATGCGAAACCAGTTCTCCCGTGGTCGCACAATCATGATGCGTCACCCGCGCCCTTGAAATCGTTCATCGGTGTGGTCAGTGGTGGTAGCCCGGATCCCCCTCGCGCACCTTCCCCCGGAACACGCGGTACTGCATCGCGTTGTAGACCAGGATGATGGGCAGCACGATGACGGTACCGACCAGCGCAAAGAGTTGGCTCGAGTGGCTGGATGACGCCTGCCAGATCGTCAATGACGGCGGCACAATATTCGGCCAGATACTGATGACCAGCCCCGTATAGCCCAGGAAGACCAGCACGAGCGCCAGCAGGAATGGCGTTGCGTGATGGTGTGCGCGCCGGCTGGTGCTGAAAATGCCCCAGACACAGGCCACCACCAGAATGGGCACCGGCAAGAACCAGCCGAGATTGCCGCTGCCGAACCAGCGATGCGCAACCGCAGGCAGCCCGATCACCGTCCACAGGCTGATGACCGCCATGATGCCGAGCAAGACACCCGTGAGCGGCCGCATCAGCAAGCGCATCTCGTGCTGGAGCCTGCCTTCCGTCTTCATGATGAGCCAGCCACAGCCGAGCATGGCGTAGGTGAACATCACACCGAACCCGCAGAACAGGCTGAACGGCGACAGCCAATCAAATGCACCGCCAACAAACCGTCCATCGGCAATCTTGATCCCCTGCAGCAGCGAGCCCAGCACGATGCCCTGGCAGAACGCCGCCAGGGCGGAACCGCAGATGAATGCGAGATCCCACAGGTTCTGCGTGCGGCGTGCCTTGCCACGCAACTCGAACGCCGCACCGCGAAAGATCAGCCCCACGACCATCAGGATCAGCGGCAGGTAGTTGGCCGGCAGCAGCGTTGAGTACACCACCGGAAACGCCCCATACAGCCCCGCGCCGCCCAGCACGAGAAACGTCTCGTTGCCGTCCCACACAGGCGCGACCGTGTTCATCATCACTTGCCGGTGCGCCTTGGACTCAAAGAACGGAAACAGCAGGCCGATGCCCAGGTCGAAGCCGTCCAGCATGACGTACAGGAACACGCCGAACCCGATGATTCCGGCCCAGATGACAGGCAGATCGATTTGCATGGCTTTACTCCCCTTGCAGCGCATCCAAGGCGCGGTTGTGCAATTCCGGATGCTTGCGCGCTGTGCTGTGCGCGTCGGCCTGCGCCACCGGCCCGCGCCGCATGAGCTTGAGCATGTAATACACGCCCATGCCAAACACCGCGAAGTAGACGATCACAAAGATCAACAGCGACACCCCGGCAAGCTGCGCGCTGACAGGCGAGACGGAGTCCGCCGTGCGCAGCACGCCGTAGACCGTCCACGGCTGCCGACCGACTTCGGTTGTCACCCACCCTGCGAGCAACGCCACCAGGCCGGATGGCCCCATGCAGAGCACGAAGCGCTGGAACCAACGGGCTTCGTACAGCCGCCCGCCCTTTCGCAACAGCAGGCCCAGCACCGCTGTGAGCAGCATCAGCATGCCCAGCCCCGCCATGATCCGGAACGACCAAAAAACAATGGGCGAATACGGTCGCTCTTCCTTCGGAAATTCCTTCAGGCCACGAATCTCGCCATCCCAGCTATGCGTCAGGATCAGGCTGCCCAGGTGCGGCACCTGCACCGCATAGCGGGTGACCTCGGCATCCATGTCAGGCAAGCCGAACAGGTTGAGCGCGGTGCCGCCCTTTTCGGTGTCCCATAGGCCTTCGATGGCAGCGATCTTGGCGGGCTGATACTCGCGCGTGTTCAGGCCGTGCGCGTCACCGATAAAGATCTGGATGGGCGCAAGCAGCAACAGCAGCCAGAGCGCCATGGAGAAGCTGCGCTTGACCGGCACGTCACGCCGCCCGCGCAGCAAGTGCCATGCTCCGCATGCCGCCACCATGAAGCCCGCCACGATAAACGCGGCAATCGTCATATGCGCCAGGCGATACGGGAACGACGGATTGAACACCACCTTCAGCCAGTCGACCGGCACGATGCGGCCGTTCTCGATGGCGAACCCCTGCGGTGTCTGCATGAAGCTGTTCGAGGCCAGAATCCAGAAGGTGGAGATCAAGGTGCCCAGTGCCACCATCAGCGTGGCAAAGAAGTGCGCACGCGGGCTGACGCGCTCCCAGCCAAACAGCACGATGCCGAGAAACCCCGCCTCCAGGAAGAACGCGGTCAGCACCTCGTAGTGCAACAGCGGCCCCGTGATGTTGCCCGCCACCTGCGAGAAGCCGCTCCAGTTGGTACCGAACTCATAGGCCATCACCACGCCCGACACCACCCCCATGCCAAAGCCGATGGCGAAGATCTTCGACCAGAACAGGAACATGTCCTTGTAGGCCTGGTCTCCCGTCAGCAGCCAGCGCCATTCCAGTACCGCCAGAAAGCTGGCCATGCCGATGCTGATGGCTGGAAAGACGATATGGAAGGACACCGTGAACGCAAACTGCAATCTTGCGAGATGAAGTGCATCGAAGATTTCCATGATGTCTATGGCTCTGGGTGACAGCGGGACACTGCCGCATTGCGCAGCAGCGTTTCAAGGCGACGCGCACGTGGGTTGGTGCGAGTCGTGCCCGACGGTAGCGCGACACGAATGCCGCCCGCAATCAAATCTCGCTGCGCGTGAACTGTGCTCCGAGCAACTGCCGCGAGGTGTGTATGAAATGCGCACACAACTGGCGGCTCTGCTCAAAACTGTGCTCTGCCGGCTCGGTTCCGGACGTTGTCTGTGCAGGCTTGCACATGCCGCCGCGCTCAAACTGTGCTCTGCCCAAATCGGTCAATGTGTGCCTGTCCGGCCCGCTATCACGCGCCTAACCTTGGAGACCCATGCGCCGCCACGAGGACCACCATGCAGCCATGCTTCACGCCCACCGACCACGCCGGCAGCGTGTCCTGCACGGTCACGCGCTACCGGAACGGCGCCCCAACATCAACCGCCGATCAGGTGGTCGAGGAGTTGCCGGTCGCGCTGGTCTTCAACGGGATCTCGCATGCGGTGATGATGGCCACGCCCATCGACCTGGAAGCGTTCGCGCTGGGCTTTGCGCTCAGCGAAGGCATTGTCGAACGCGCGACTGACGTCTTCGACATCGAAGCCGAACTCCGGCCAGACAGTGCCGAGGTACAGCTGACAATCGCGCAGCAGGCGTTCATGGCGCTCAAAGACAAGCGCCGCACGCTGACCGGCCGCTCCGGATGCGGCGTTTGCGGTATCGAAAGCATCGCACTGCTCGATCTGCACCCTGCGTGCCTCGACCACGCGGGTACCGCAAACGATATCGGCGCGGCAGCCATCGAGCGAGCCGCGCGCGAATTGCCCGCGCACCAGGTGCTGATGCATGAGACCGGCGGTATCCATGCCGCGGCATGGTGCTCCCGTAACGGTGAAGTGCTCAGCGTCTTTGAAGACGTTGGCCGCCACAACGCACTCGACAAGCTGATCGGCCAGCTCGCCCGCCTGAAGATCGATACGCGTGCCGGCTTCGTGTTCCTGTCGAGCCGTGCCAGCTATGAACTGGTGCGCAAGGCCGCCCGTGTGGGCATTCCGATGGTCGCGACAATCTCTGCCCCCACTTCGCTCGCTATCAACATTGCACAACAAGCGGGCATCCGGCTACTTGGCTTCTGCCGTGAGAACGGCTTTGTCGAATACACGGCACCCATCACCGAATCCGCTACCACCTTAGCGCCCGCAATGGCCTGCGGTCCTTCCCGCTAGCGCGGCGATGCCTCATGGAGCATAGCGATGACACCCACCGCCGATCACCCACCCGCACAGTCCGATGTGCAGGCCAGCACCGACACCCCAGACATCGAGAACACAGCGTTTCAGCCTGAAGGCCGGCAACTGAACATTGCCGCAGGCTTCGAGGTGCGCCTGCAGCGCGTCCCGATTGAAATTCAAGCCGAGCTTGAGCCGATCATGCGCAACCCGAAGGTCGGCGCGGTCGTGAACTTCGTAGGCGTCGTAAGACAAAGCGGCGACCTCGACGATGTGATCGCGCTGGAGCTGGAGCACTATCCCGGCATGACCGAGCAGACGCTCTGGACCCTCATTGAAGAAGCGACGGCGCGTTGGCAGGTCGAAGCCGTGAAGATCGTCCATCGCGTGGGCCGCATTGCGCTGGGCAATCCGGTGGTGCTGGTTGCGGTGGCTGCGCCGCATCGCGCATCGGCGTTCGACGCCTGCGAGTTTCTGATGGACTTTCTCAAGACTCACGCACCGTTCTGGAAGAAGGAGATCCAGCGCAGCGGCGCATCCGAATGGGTCGAAACCAAAATCAGCGACGAGCAAGCCATGAAGCGCTGGGGATAAGCACATCCATGAAACTCAACATCCGATATTTCGCCAGCATTCGCGAGCAGTTGGGCATCACGCAGGAAACCATCGACATCGACGTGCCCGAACTGAGCATCGACGCACTGCGCTCCACCCTGGCCGCGAGGCATGCGCAAACCGCCGAAGCGTTGCGCACCGGTCGGGCGGTGCGGGCTGCCGTCAATCAGGAGACCGTCGACGGCGCGTTCATCGTGCGCGAGGACTGCGAAGTTGCGTTCTTCCCGCCCGTTACCGGTGGCTGACCTGCGGCCACCAATTCGCCCCCGCTCAGCGGTCGCACATCGCGACCAGCTTGCCGACGGTAATGACGGCCTGCTCGATCTCGCTCGACCACGTACTGCTGTAGTTGAGCCGGATGTAATTCCGGTAGGTGTCCGAAATCGAGAACATGTAACCCGGCCCAATCGTGATGCCACGTTCGAGCGCGAGTTGATACAAGCGCATCGCATCCACCTTGGGTGGCAGCTCTACCCACAGCACGTAGCCTCCTGCCGGGCTTGACATGCGCGTGCCCGCCGGAAAGAACCGCGAGACCATCGCCCGCATCAGGTTGGCCTGTTGCGCGTAGGCCTTGCGGACCCGTCGCAGGTGGTGCTCGTAGCCGTCGTGCTCCAGGAACTCCGCGATGGCCAATTGCGGGATCGACGGCGTGGTCAGCGTGTTCAGAAACTTGAGCTTCTCCACCTGGTCGCGATACCGGCCCGGCAGCGCCCAGCCGATCCGGTACGCGGCCGTCAGGCTCTTCGAGAACGACGAGCAATGCAGCACCAGCCCCTTTTTGTCGTACGACTTCAGGCTGCTCGGGTGCGCGTTGCCGTAGTACAGCTCGTTGTAGACGCCGTTCTCGATCACGGGAATATCCACCCGCGTGAGGAACTCAACCAGCTCGCGCTTGCGCTCGTCTGGCATCTGGAAACCCAGCGGGTTCTGAAAATTGGGCATCACCATGCACGCCGCAATCGGCTGCGACTTCACAATCGCGGCCAGCGCGGCAATGTCGATGCCGTATTCGGGGTGCGTCGCCACCTCGATGGCTTTCATGCCCATCCGCTCGATCGCGTGGAGCATGGCGTAGAACGTGGGCGACTCCACCGCAATCACATCGCCGGGCTTGGCGACGGCCTGCAGACAGAGGTTGATGGCCTCCGTTGCGCCCACGGTGACGATGATCTCGTTGGGGTCGACCGACAGGCCGTTCTCCAGATAGCGGCGCGCAATCTGGCGCACCAGCCGGGGATGGCCGGGCGGCAGTGCGCCCGTCACGCCCCACAGCCCCTTCTCGCGGCCGGCGGTGTAAGCGTAGCGGTTGAGCTTCTCGAACGGGAACAGCGCAGGGTCCGGATACGGCGAGCCAAGCGGTATCGCATCGTTGGTACCAATCGAGCGCAGGGTCGAAAGCACCAGCCGGCTCACGTCCACCGACGATGAGATCGCCATCGGCTTGGACGGCTGCAGTTCACGCATGTGCAGCTCACCATTGCCGCGCTGCAGGTTGACGAAGTAGCCCGACTGCGGGCGGCTCTCCAGCAGCCCACGGCTCTCCAGCAGCAGATACGCATGCAGCACCGTCGTGATGCTGATGCGGTGCTGCTGGCTGGCCTGGCGCACCGATGGGATGCGGTCTCCGTGGTGGTAGACGCCCTGCCGGATCAGGCGCTCGAGGTCGTCCGCAAACTTCTCATAGAGCTTCATCAGAGGCTCCCTGCCTGCGGCTTTCCGCCAGCACTTGTGCTCCGCTTTGTCCGTTCCACGACTGTGCTCCCTTGGCGGCTTGCCCGTGTCCGGCCGGCCGCATGTGTATTCGATAGGGGAAGCGTAAAGGCACAGTGCAGCTGTGCATGAGCACACATCAGTACGGTGCTGAAGAGTACAGTTTTACGCGAATTCTTAATTTCTCGCGAACTGTATTCCGCCTGATCGCGGCGGCGATTGCGTCACATTTTGGGGCAGGATGTACCGAGCACATGCAGGCGCAGCGATGTCGATACCCAGGAGGGCATGCGCCCGCCACAGATCGCGGCGGGCCAAAGTCACAACAACGAATATCCAAGCATTCAGAACTTGTGACGCACCCCCAGCATCACACCCAGCCGCGAGTTGTTGCCGTAGGTATTGCCCGAGTTGTTGAACGCGGCTGCACTATTCAGCGCAATCCAGGCACCTTGCAGGCGCGTGTAGTCCACTTCCGCATACACGTCGGTACGCTTGCTGAAGGCATAGTCGAGCATGCCGGCGGAGGTCAGGCGCTTGCCGCTGGCATCAAGATGCTTCATCCAGTCGTACTGCACGGTGCCGATGAAGCTCAACGCGCCGGAGATTGGCACCTTCGCGCCAACATAGGCGGCCTGGTTCTTGTAATCGGCCACGTCGAGGCGGCTGTTTGTGTAGCCCAGGTACCACGTGGCGATCGAGGTATCGAGCTTGCCGCCAAAACCCCAGACCGTCTGCTTGCTGGCCAGCGCCGCCGGCACCGCGCCGAAGAACGCCGAAGACACATCGCGCGTGACCTGGTACACCGCGCCTACTTCCGCCGACCCCATGCTGTAGACGATCGAACCTGCACCAGCCGAACTCTTGCTGAAGCTGCCGGTGGCCTCGCCAAAGGTCCACGCGCCGGCCAGCTGCAAGCCACCGAACGACTTGATGTACTTGACCGTGTTGTCGTAACGCAAGCCGGTGTAGTTGCCGCCCTGATAGCCGACGATGGAGTTGTTGGCAAACGCCATCGCTTCATACGAAGACAGCACCTCATGCGCCAGCGTGTACTGTCGGCCGAGGTAAAGCTTGCCGTAGTCGCCCTCCAGGCCGACGACCGCGGTGCGCCCAAACAGCCGGCCGCCCTGCTGACTACCACCGGTATCGGGAAAGAACCCCGATTCGAGGATGAATATGGCCTTGGTGCCGCCACCCAGATCCTCCGTGCCGCGCAAACCCCAGCGGCTGCCGGTCAGCACGCCGTCCATCATCTGCAGATTGCTGTTGCCCGCCGCATTCTCATGCGTGCTGTAGCGGATGGTGGTGTCGATCAGCCCATAGAGCGTGACACCGCCGGTGGATTGCGCCGCTGCCGGCAGGCTCGTGGCTCCGAGTACCAGTGCGGCGATCATTGTCTTGTTCATGGCTCCCCTGTCTCCTCTTTGATGTGATGGGGTTGAATGTGCGATGGCTGCCCGCGCAGCCATGGTGTTGCGTGGAACCCGCCCACAGCAGCACACGCCGTGGGCGTCAAGTCAAAGGTGTCGTGGTTTAGCGGTCAGCCGCTGTCGCGCCGGTGCGGCTCATCTGCGCTTGCACGGCCATGCGCACAGCCGCGTTTGCGGCGCCATAGCCCAGGTAGCCGTCGCGCTGGACGAGCTCGAAGAAGAAGCGCTCGCGGAAGGGCTCGGTGTAGACGTGCAGGAAATCGCCGTGGGGGTCGCGGTCGTAGAGCAACCCGTCGTCATGCAGGCGCGTGAGTAGCGTGTCGTCCAGGCCGAGCCTGGCGGCCACGTCGTCGTAGTAGTTCTCGGGCACGTGCAGCATGCGGGCCACGCTGCGGTCGATGGCCTCAACGGTGTCGAACAGCCGGTCCGTACGGAAGGCAATGTGATGCACGCCCGAGCCCGCATACGCGGCAATGAAGCGGCCGGTTGCCGTGTGCCCGCTTTCCGACACGTTGAGCGGAATCCGCAGGTTGCGGTCCGGGCTCACCATCGCCCGGCTTTTCACCAAGCCGTAGGGGTCGGCAATTTCCTGCACCGCTTCGGCCTGCATGCCGAAAACGGCGCGATAGAACAACACAAAGCTGTCGAGCCGATGCGCGGGCAGCGCCTGCGCAACGTGGTCGATCGAGGCCAATCCGGTGGCAGCGGACTGCGCTTCGGGCTGCAGAATGAAATCGCTCTCGTAGATACTGCGCTCGGCGAGGCGATCATCGATCAGATAGAGCAACGTGCCATCCGGTGCGCGCAACGCAGGAATGCTGCGCTCGCTCGGCCCCACCGGCCCGCGCCACTCCTGGCAGCACAACGCGCGGGCGCGTGTCATTGCGCGCTCGGCATCGTCCACCTTCAGGCCGATCGCGCAGACGGATGGCCCATGCAATTGGAAGTGTTCCGACGCTGCACTGTCCTGCTCCATGTTCAGGATCACATTCACGCCGCCCTGCCGGTACAGATCCACCGCCTTGGAGCGATGGTGGCCCGCAAGACCAAACCCCAACGCACGCAGGCGCGCCTCCAGCTCCCGCCCGGCAGTGGCATCCACGGCAAACTCCAGGAAATCCACGCCGGCAAAACGGGCGGGCTCAGGCAGCGCAACGCCACCGGCTTCCGACTCCAGCCAGATCAGCGATCGCATCCCGTCCAGGGCCGTCAAACGCGCAGGGGCGGAGCGAAACTCGTCATTGAAGACCTCCAGCGACAGTGGCCCCGCATAACCGGCGGCAAGCAGATCGCACGCAAACGCCGCGACAGGCAGATCGCCCTGCCCGGGGAAATTGCGGTGATGCCGGCTCCAGGACAGCACGTCCATCGACAGCTTGGGCGCATCCGCAAACTGCACGAAGAAGAGCTTGTCCGCAGGCACGTCTTGGATGCCATCCAACGTGTCACCCAGCGACAGCGTATGGAAGCTGTCCAGGATCAGCCCGAGCGCGGAGTGGTCGGCCTGCTGCACGATCTGCCATGCCTGACGCCAACGCCGGGTGTGCCGGCCCCAGGCGAGCGCCTCGTAACCCACGCGCAGCCCGCGTTGCGCAGCGGCTTCGGCCATCTGGCGCAGATCGTCCGCAGCACGCGCGGGGTCATCGATCGCGATGTCCTGCACGTTGCTGCACACCAGCACCGTCTCGACACCCAGTTCAGCCATCACGTCGAACTTGCGCTGGGCGCGCGCCAGATTGCGGGCGAGCAGATCCTGCGGCATCGCCTCGAAATCGCGAAACGGCTGGTACAGCATGATCGCCAGCCCCAGGTCTGCCGCCATCTGTCGTACGCGCGCCGGCGAGCCGTCAAAATTCAGCAGGTCGCTCTCAAAGATCTCGATGCCGTCAAACCCGGCAGCAGCAGCCGCTTCCAGTTTCTCGGGCAACGTGCCAGACAGGCACACGGTGGCGATGCATTTGGGGCGGGGGCCCGGGCGAAGCGGATTCATGGCGATGCGGTGGTCAGACGATGCCCGCAGCGTAGGTGGGCACCCCGTGCGCTCACAAGCGGCATTCGCGCAACAGCGTTCGATAATCGTACAATCATGCGCACATATCGCACGTTCCTAGGGTTATCGCCATGAAGAAAGAACCGCTCGATCGGCGCGACTGGATCGCCGGGCTGGAGAAAGGGCTTGCCATCCTTGAGGCGTTCGACCACGAGCATCCACGCCTGACCCCCACGCAGGCGGCCGAGCTGACCGGGCTGACGCGCACGGCCGCGCGCCGTTACCTGCTGACCCTGGAGCACCTCGGTTACCTCACCAGCGAAGGCACGCTCTTCAGCCTGACGCCGCGCGTGCTGAAGGTGGGGTGGTCCTACTTTGACTCGGCCCGCTTGCCCCGCACGGTGCAGCCATTCCTGCAGCAGGTGACGGCAGCCGTTGGTGAGGTGGCGTACCTGAGCGTGCTCGACGACTGGGAGCTGGTGTTCATCTCGCGCACCAGCACGAGCCGCGTGATGAGCACGGGCTTCGTGCTAGGGGCACGTGTGCCAGCGCCGCTTGCATCCGCCGGGGTGATGATGCTGGCCGCGCAGCCCGAGCAGGCCGTCAAGGCATGGCTGGAGACCTGCGTGCTGACGCCCTATACGCCGTATACGATCCTGCAGCGCGAACGGCTGCTCGATGAAATTCGCAGGGCCAGTCGACAGGATTACGCCGTGGTCGAGCAGCAATTGCAGATCGGCGTGCGCGGCGTGGCGGTGCCGCTGCGCGATCGCCAAGGCAACGTGATTGCCGCGTTGAGCGTGAACATGCAAGTCGGCGAAGAGACCACGGAGCAGGCCTTGCAGCGCGTGCTGCAGGTGCTGCAGGACACCGCGCTGTCGATCATGCGGGTGTTGTAGGCCGACAGCCCATCACGCACTTTCCCGGCGCAATACCTCAACCCTTTGTCACGCGTACGGACTCGGAGAAACCCTTGAGTCGTACGTTATTCGCACCATGTTGTGCGATTATCGAACGTTTTCAGCCGGCAGCGGCTTGTGCCCCGCCATGGCGGCGGACTACGCTGCGGTGCGTGTACAGACGGCCCTTCATTGCACCACCTTCACGATAGGCCGCACAGATCAAAACCGGAGACCACCATGACCGCAGCCCCTGCCCACGAACCGCTGGGCAAGCACCAGTCGAAGAAAGCCGCCGCCAGCGGCTGGATCGGCTCGGCGCTCGAGTACTACGACTTCTTCATCTACGCCACCGCGGCGGCGCTGATCTTCCCGCAGATCTTCTTCCCCAAGGGGGATCCGAAGACGGCCATCGTCGCCTCACTGGCCACGTACGGCGTGGGGTATATCGCACGGCCGATCGGCGCGTTTGTGCTGGGCCATCTGGGCGACACGCACGGGCGCAAGAACGTCCTGCTGGTGTGCATGTTCCTGATGGGTTTTTCGACCATCGCCGTGGGTCTGCTGCCAACGTATGACCAAGTTGGGCTGTTGGCCCCCACATTGCTGGTCATCATGCGGCTGATCCAGGGTTTTGCCGTGGCCGGTGAAATTTCGGGCGCCAGTTCGATGATCCTGGAGCATGCACCGTTTGGCCGGCGCGGGTTCTTTGCGAGCTTTACGCTGCAGGGCGTGCAGGCCGGGCAGATCCTGGCGGCTGCCGTCTTCTTGCCGCTGGCGCACTACATGCCTGCCGAACAGTTCAACACCTGGGGCTGGCGCATTCCGTTCCTGCTGAGTTTCATCGTCATCGTCGCGGGCTACGTCATCCGCCGCGAAGTGCACGAAACGCCGGCCTTTACCGCTGAGCAACAGCAACAGGGCCGCCCTCGTTCGCCCATCCTCGAGGCGTTCAAATACAGCACGCCCGACATGCTGCGCGTGGTGTGCATGGCGCTGATGAACGTGATTCCGGTGGTGGCAACCATCTTCGGCGCAGCCTATGCGGTGCAACCGGCATACGGCATCGGCTTTGCCAAGGACATCTACCTGTGGATTCCGGTGGTGGGCAACATCGTCGCCGTGCTGGTCATTCCGTATGTGGGCGACCTGTCCGACCGCGTCGGCCGCAAGCCGCCCATCGTGATCGGCTCGCTGCTTGCCGGCCTGCTCGCGTTTGGCTATCTGTATGCCATCAGCATCAAGAATGTGCCGCTGGCGTTTGGCATGTCGATTCTGATGTGGGGCGTGGTCTACCAGGGCTACAACGCGGTGTTCCCGAGTTTCTATCCCGAGCTGTTCCCGACGCGCACCCGCGTGTCGGCGATGGCGATTTCGCAAAACATCGGCACCGCCATCACCGCCATGCTGCCGGCCCTCTTCACGGCCGTGGCGCCCCCGGGGTCGGACAACATCTGGCTGACCGTTGGCGCCATCGCCTTCGGCGTGACCATCATTGCCGCCGTGGCCGCCATGAGCGCGCGCGAAACCTACCGCATCCACATGGAAGACCTGGGCCAGCCAGCCGCGCAACCCGTCGATAAAGCCGAATACGCCCGCCAGCGGGCCGGCGCTCTGGCCGCCTGAAACACGCACCTCCTGAACCATGATTTCTGGAAAAACCACCCTCATCGCCCACATCGGCGACCCGACCGAGACCTTCAAGTCGCCGATGATCTACAACCCCTGGTTCGAACAGAAGGGCATCGACGCCGTTGTGGTGCCCATGGGGGTCAAGGCGGAGGACTACACGCAGAGCCTCCAGTCGATCTTCCGCTTCACCAATCTGCGCGGCGCACTGATCACCATGCCGCACAAGGTGACCACGGTCGATCTGGTCGATGAGGTGACGCCCGCTGTGCGCATTGCCGGCGCGTGCAACGCGGTGCTCAAGCGCGAAGACGGCACGCTGCTGGGCGACCAGTTTGATGGCGCAGGCTTTGTGCGCGGCGTGCTGCGCAAGGGGCACAAATTGGAAGGCGCGCGCGTGCTGCTCTCCGGTGCGGGGGGTGTGGGCTCGGCGATTGCCGCGTCCCTGGCCGCCGCCGGTGTGGGCGAGCTGGCTCTGTACGACACGCGCGCAGCCTCGGCTGAATCGCTGGGCCGGCGTCTGCGTGAGCACTACCCGGCGTTGGTGGTGCACACCGGCTCGAATGACCCGGACGGCTTCGACGTCGTCGTCAACGCCACCCCGGTGGGCATGAAGGACGACGACCCGCTGCCCTTCGACGTATCACGCATCGCGCCCAGCTGCTTTGTCGGCGAGGTGGTCATGAAATCGGAATTCACCCCGTTGCTGCGCGCGGCGCTCGACAAGGGCTGCGAAGTCCAGGTGGGCACCGACATGCTGTTCGAGATGATTCCCGCCTACCTGGAATTCTTCGGCTTTGGCACCGCAACTGCAGAAGAACTGCGGCGTACGGCAGCCATTGCCTACTGAGTTCGATGACGCGTCGCCCGCTGAGCTTTGCCCTGCTGCTGCCGCTGTTGCTGTCTGCGCAGCCGGTGGCGACCGACAGCTACCTCCCCGCCCTGCCCGCGATTGCCCAGGCGCTGGGCTCGGCCAGCACGAGCCTCACGGTCTTCGCGCTGGCCTTTGGCATTGGGCAACTGCCGATGGGCAGCCTTGCCGATCGGTTTGGCCGCCGACAGGTCCTGCTGATCGGGCTGGCGTGCTACGCCCTTGCGGCGCTGGCCGGCGCCCTGTCGATGACCGCGCCAATGCTGACGGCAGCGCGTGCCATGCAGGGTTTCGCCATGGCGGCCATCCTGGTGTGCGCACGTGCGGCCGTACGCGATCTGCATCCGGCGCGCGACGGCCCACATGTGATGGCGCGTGGTCTCACCGGGCTGGGTTTCGTGGCATTGGCGGCGCCGATTCTGGGCGCCTTTGTCGCGCAGCATGCCGGTTGGCGCTGGGTGCTCGCGGGCATGAGCGGCTATGCGCTCGTGCTGTGGGCGATGTGCTGGTACGGCTTTGCCGAGACCCGGCAAGACACACACACCCAGGCCGGCGGGGTGCGCGAGATCTTTGCCAGCGCGGACTTCCGCGTCTGGGGGCTGCTGGCCGCCACGACCTACGCCGGCATGTTCTGCTTCCTGCTGCTCTCGCCGATGGTCTACATCGCCTACCTCGGCCTGTCGCCCGCGCTGTATGGCTGGATACCGGCCGGCGGCTCGCTCGTCTATATCGTGAGTACGACCGTTTGCCGGCGCCTGCTGCGTCACCAAAGCCTCGTGCGGACCGTGCAACAAGGCGCAACGCTCAGCCTATGCGGTGCCGGCATCCAGGCGCTGGGCTGCTGGCTACTCCCCGGGGAGGCATGGCCGCTGCTGCTTGGGCACGGCGTCTATTGCATGGGGCACGGCATCCATCAGCCTTGCGGCCAGGCAGGCGCGGTGGGCGAACTTCCGCATCTTGCGGGGCGCGCGGTGTCATGGTCGGGCTTCATCATGATGCTGGCCGCCTTCTGCCTGGGGCAAACGGCTGCCGCCTTTGACAACCCATCGCACAGCCTGGGCGCGTGGCCGATGGTCGTGCCGATGATGCTTGCCGGCACGGTGCTGGCGTCGATCGCCTTCGTGTGGCTGCCAAGGCTACCGCGTCCATCGAATCTGCAAAGGGTTGCCGCATAGCCGCAGGTGCGTGCGCATTGCCACAGGCGTGGTACACAATGCGGAGTTCTCACTCTTTGCTCAGCTACAGGAGTTCACACATGGGCCGCAATGCCGACTTGCCGTTCAAGACCGCCGGCCTGGAGTTTGTCGAGTTCGCCACCCAGGAGCCGACCGCACTGGGGCAGATGTTCCAATCGTTTGGCTTCAAGGCCATCGCGCGCCACGTGAGCAAAGACGTGACGCTGTACCGGCAGGGCGACATGAACTTCCTCGTCAACGCAGAGGCCGACTCCTTCGCCTACCGTTGGGCCGAGGAATACGGCGTGGGCATCTGCGCGATCGGCATCCGCGTCGATGATGCGCAGCGCGCCTATGACCGTGCTGTCGAACTGGGCGCATGGCCGGCCGAGGCCGAGCCGATCGGCCCGAGTGAACTGGTCATCCCTGCCATCCAGGGCGTGGGCGATACGCACCTGTATTTTGTCGATCGCTGGCGCGGCAAGCACGGCGCCAAGGGCGGCCTGGGCGACATCTCCATCTACGACATCGACTTCCGGCCGCTGGACCCAGCCACCGCGCATGAAGACTGGCACCACGCTGGTGTTGGGCTTGCGCGGGTCGACCACTTGACGCAAACCGTCGGCGCCGGCCGGCTGCAGGATTGGATCGATTTCTATCGCACCCAACTGGGCTTTAGCGAAATCCACGAGCTGCACGCCAATTGGCATGTCGCGCCGGATTCCCGCGTGATGGTGTCGTCGTGCGGCACGATCCGGATTCCGCTCTACGAAGAAGGCACGCACCGCGCCCACCTGATGCACGCCTACCTGCCCGACCACCCCGGCGAAGGCGTGCAACACATTGCACTGGCCACCGACGACATCCTGCACACGGCAGCCGCGCTGGCGGCCAACGGCCTCACCTTTGTCGAGCCGCCTGCGCACTATTACGACACGGTCGATGCACGCCTGCCCGGGCATGGCCTGGATCTCGGTGCCCTGCGCCAGTACGGCATCCTCATCGATGGCGAGATCGTCGACGGCGTGCCCAAGCTGTTCCTACAGACCTTTGTCAAACGCCACCCGGGCGAAATCTTCTTCGAGATCGTGCAGCGGCGTGGGCACCATGGCTTCGGCGAGGGCAATCTGCCCGTGCTGACCGCGGCGGCCTGACCCGCTTCCGCCCAGCCATGAAAAAAGCCCGCCGAAACTCTGGCGGGCTTTTTTGTGGTGCGGTGCCGATCAGTAACCGGCAGCCAACCCCGTATTGCGACGCGGATCATTCGCGCCATAGAACTTGTTGTTGCCCACCGGCTTGCCGCCCAGCGACGGCGCACCAACGATGATGGCCGCCAGGTGGTTGGCCGGCTGCGGCGCCCCCAGGTTGTGGCCCATGTCGGTCAGCACCTTGCGCGTGTCCGGCGACAGCGCGTACGGCTCGACGTTGGTCACATCCGGCAGCCATTGCTGGTGGAAGCGCGGCATATCCACGGCTTCCTGCACGTTCATGTCGTAGTCGATGGCGTTGATCATGGTCAGCATGACGGCCGTGATGATGCGGCTGCCACCCGGCGTGCCCACCACCATGACAGGCTTGCCGTCCTTGGTCACGATGGTCGGGCTCATAGAAGACAGCGGACGCTTGCCCGGGGCGATCGAGTTGGCTTGACCCTGCACCAGACCGTACAGGTTCGGCACGCCGACCTTGGCGGTGAAGTCATCCATCTCGTCGTTCAGGATCACGCCCGTCTTGGCGGCCGTGACCTTGGCGCCAAACCAGTCATTGAGCGTGTACGTGACCGACACGGCGTTGCCGTACTTGTCCGCAATCGAGTAGTGCGTCGTGTTGCTGCCCTCATGCGGCTCTACGCCCGGCTTGATGTCCTTCGACACGCCCGCCTTCTTCGGGTCGATCACGGCACGGATCTTGGCCGCGTAATCCTTGCTCAGCAGGCGGTCCAGCGGGTTCTTCACGAAATCCGGGTCGCCCAGGTAGCTGTTGCGGTCCACATAGGCGTGGCGCATGGCTTCGATCTGGTAGTGCGTCGCCTGCGCGGAGTGCCAGCCCAGTTCCTTGAGCGGATAGCCTTCCAGAATGTTGAGCATCTCGCAGATGATCACGCCGCCCGAGCTCGGGGGCGGTGCGGAGACCACGTGGTAGCCGCGGTAATCGCACTCGACCGGCGCCAGTTCACGCGTCTTGTAGCTCGTCAGGTCTGCCATCGTAATCAGACCGCCACCGGCCTTGCTCGATGCAGCAATGGCCTCCCCGACCCAGCCCTTGTAGAAGCCGTCGGTGCCCTTGTTGCTGATCTCGCGCAGTGTCTTGGCTAGGTCATGCTGCACCAGCTTCTCACCCACCTGGAAGGGCTGGCCCTTGTTCAGGAAGATCGCGCCCGAGGCGGCATCTTCCTGGAAGTCCTTGGTGGAGGTGTGCAGCATGTCGACGTCGCCCTGGTCGAGGGTGAAACCCTTTTCAGCCAGTGCGATGGACGGTGCGATCAATGCAGCGCGTTGCATGGTGCCGTACTTTTGGCGTGCGTACTCCATGCCCGACACCGTGCCCGGCACGCCCACGGCCAGATGGCCCTTGGTAGAGGCGCCCTTGATGACGTTGCCGTCCTTGTCCAGGTACATGTTGGCGGTGGCGGCCTTCGGCGCGACTTCACGGAAGTCGAGGAAGGTCTTGCGGCCATCGGCCAGCTGGATGGTCATGAAACCACCGCCGCCCAAATTGCCGGCAGCGGGATAAACCACGGCCAGCGCATAGCCAACTGCCACGGCCGCGTCGACTGCGTTACCGCCGCGCTTGAGCACGTCCACGCCCACCATGGTGGCGAGGTGCTGCGCGGAGACGACCATTCCGTTTTCTGCGGCAACCGGCGCCACGGAGGCGGCGTATGAGGGGGCAACGGCAGCGATGCTGACCGATGCGATTGCGGCGGCGATCCACCGCATGCCTGTTCTTGGATTCTGCATAGGAGCTCCTTGGGTACCTTCATGGACGCCAGTCGTGCCGGCGTCGTGTTATGGCGCGCGAAACGTTATCAGGCAGCGCGCTCGGGCACTATAGCCTCATCCCCGTATTGACGCCTTGCGCAGGCGGTGGGCCGCACGGCGTTAGCCCAGCGGCACCTCGAGCCCGACCTTCACGCGATTGAGCACGACGGCCGTGCGGTACCACTTGATGCTGTCGTTGTCGTCGAACATGCGGCGCGCCAGGGCTTCGTATTCCGTCATCGTGGCCACGTTGAGGATGAGCACGAAGTCAGCCTCGCCGGTCACGTAATAGCACTGCTGCACCTCGGGGACAGACAACGCTTTCTTGAGTGCAACCATGGCTGCGGTATTGGTGCGCTCCGCATGCACCTCGACGATCACGGTAATAGGCTTGGCCACCCGCTCCGGGTCCACCACCGCCACGTTGCCGACGATGACGCCCGCCTCTTCCATTCGCTTGATGCGCCGCTGCACGGCGGCGGTCGACAGATTCACCTGCTCCCCAATCACACGTAGCGGCGTGGTGTAGCACCGTTGCACGGCGTTGAGGATGGCGATGTCGAAGGTGTCGAGTTCGAGCGGTTTCTGCGCGGCCATGACAGGCTCAAGGTGAGAAATTTTTGCGTCTGGCCACGCAGAATAGCGGAATTTGCTCTGCAGACGTGACATAGGATTTCGTGATCATTGGTTTGCAGAGGCCCCTCCCATGCACTGGCATTCACAGCTCGTCGACCCGGAAACGCTGGCCCCGGGCGGCTTTCGTTCGCTGGCGACACCGGTCTACCGCGGCTCAACCGTGTTGTTCGACAATGCGGCAGAGGTGGTGGACGATTGGCGCAATGCCCAACACGGCTACACCTACGGTCTTTACGGCACGCCCACAGCCATTGAACTGGGTGCGCGGATCGCGCAATTGGAACGTGCTCGCCATAGCTTTATCGTGCCGGGTGGGCAGGCGGCCATCGCCCTCGTCTATCTGGCCTGCTGCGGCGCGGGCAGCCACGCGCTGGTGCCGTTCAACGCCTATGGGCCCAACCGCGCCATGGCCGATGGCCTGCTCAAACGCATGGGCATCGAGGTGCAAACGTACGACCCGCTCATCGGCGCCGGCATTGCAGCACTCATCCGCCCGAACACGACGCTCGTCTGGACCGAAAGCCCTGGCTCGGTCACGATGGAAGTGCAGGACGTGCCGGCCATCGTGGCGGCGGCGCACGCGCGCGGCGTGCCGGTTGCGCTCGACAACACGTATACGGCTGGCGTGTATTTCGACGCCTTCGCCCACGGGGTCGACATCAGCATGCAGGCGCTGACCAAGTACGTGGGCGGCCACAGCGACCTGTTGCTCGGCTCGGTCTCGGTCAACTCGGAAGCCATGTTCGAGCGCGTGGGGAGTGCGTTTGCCGACCTGGGCATGGGCGCATCGCCCGATGACTGCAGCTTGGCACTGCGCGGCCTGCAAACCTTGGGGCTGCGGCTGGAGCGCCTGCAGGCCTCCACGCTGGCGGTGGCGCGCTGGCTGCATCTGCAGGACTGCATTGCCACCGTGCTGCATCCAGCGTTGCCGTCATGCCCGGGGCACGAATTCTGGAGGCGCGACTTTACCGGCGCGACCAGCGTGTTCTCGGTGGTGTTTCAGGAGAGCGTGTCCGCCGCACAGGTCAATGCATTTATTGATGCGCTACGTGTGTTCCGGATTGGCATGAGCTGGGGCGGCACAAGCAGCCTGGTGATGCCGTATCCCGATCTGGTACGTCCGAATCGGCACTATCGCGGCCGCCTGGTGCGGCTCAATGTCGGACTGGAGGCGCCAGAAGACCTGATAGCCGATCTGCGGCAAGCCATGGCGCACGCGTTCACCACCCAGCAGGCTGTCACTGCGTAGCGCCCATTGCATCAATCAGCCGACACAAACGGCGGCGCCCGCCGCCGCACCGGCTGGGCCTTGACGATGGCTGTGTTGGTCTCGGCGTGATCGGCTACACGATCGAGGATGTGGTCGAGCTGGTCGATCGAGCGCACATACAGCCGGGCGATAAAGCAATCCTCGCCCGTGACCTTGTCGCATTCGCCGATCTCCGGAATCTCTTCGATCAGCTTCTGCACGATATGCAGCTTGCCCGGCATGGGCCGCACCCGCACGATGGCCTGCAGCGTGTAGCCCAGCGCTTTCGGGTCAATGTCGACCGTGTAATGGCGGATAACGCCGCGCTCTTCCAACCGGCGCAGACGCTCCGACACACTGGGGGACGACAGCCCCACCTGCTCGGCCAGTTGCTTGAGCGAGCTACGGGAATCGGTCAGCAGGACATCCAGAATCCGCTGATCCAGCGCATCAATCGTGCTCATTGCACCTCCCAACGGCCATTGGTGTCTTTGGCCTTATTTCATTAGCAAGAACCATCAGTTTGCCTCAGAAAAGCAATGGAAGTCAGGCAATGCGCGTGCGATCCTTCTTGCATACAAAAACACGGGGCAGCTTCATGAACGACAAGACACGCGGCACGGTCGAGATGACCACCGCCATGACGATTTCCGGGACGATCGGCTGGTTCGTGGTCCGCTCCGGTCAACCGGTGATGGACGTGGTGTTCTGGCGCTGCCTGTTCGGCGCGCTCACGCTGCTGGCGGTGTGCGCGGGGCTGGGGTTGCTGCGCGGCGCCATCACCTGGAAGCGCGCCGGCATTGCCGCATTGGGTGGGGTGGCCATCGTCATCAACTGGCTGCTGCTGTTTGCTGCGTATCCGCGGGCGTCCATCTCGATTGCCACGGCGGTCTACAACACGCAGCCGTTCATGCTGGTGGGACTGGGTGCCCTGTTTCTATCGGAGCGGCTGACGGCAGCCAAGCTGACCTGGCTGGCCATCGCCTTTGTCGGGGTCGTGCTGATCGTGCAAGTGGGGCCGGCGGCGGCTAGCGGCACGGACTACCTGATGGGCATCGCGCTGGCGCTGGGTGCGGCGTTTGCCTATGCGGTGGCGGCCATCATCACCAAGAAGCTGGCCGGCACGCCACCGCACCTGATTGCGCTCATCCAGGTGTGCGTGGGCGTGCTGATGCTGGCGCCGCTGGCCAACTTGACGCACCCGCCGGCCGATGCCCATACGTGGGTGTTGCTGGTGACAGTGGGCGTGGTGCACACCGGGCTGATGTACATCCTGCTTTACGGCGCCATTCAGCGGTTGCCGACGCATCTGACGGGGTCGCTGTCGTTCATCTACCCGATCGTTGCGATTGCCGTTGACATCCTTGCCTTCGGGCATCGGCTGCAGTTGGCGCAGTTTCTGGGGGCGGGGGCTATCCTGCTGGCGGCGGCGGGCATGAACCTGGGTTGGTCGCCTTATCTGTGGTTGCGTCGATGGCTGCGCCCGGGTGCAGATTCGGCCGCTGTCAAATAATGCAATACGCTTAAGCCCCCACAACACGAATCCGCTGCCCAACTGCTGTTATTCTTGTGCGTTTTCCGCCGGCCACCCGGGCGCGCCCTGCGCCCGTCTCTCTCTCTTGACGCCGGACGGACGCAGAACTCCAGAACATACGCACAAGATGAAGGAAGGCCACCCGCCACAACCGGGCCGCGAGGCCGCGATCGCCTGGATCCAGGAACAAATGCAAACCTATGCGCTGTCGGTCGAAGACCTGCAGGCACGAGGCTGCTTCGATTTACCGCCCCCACCCGCCGGCCCTATCTATATGAGCGCCGACGGTCAGCATTGGGACGGCGCAGGCGACATGCCCGACTGGCTGCAGCGCGCAGTGAATGCCGGACAGAGCATCGAGCATTTCCGCGTAAGCTAAAGAAAGCGGTGCCCATCTGGGGTAGCCACTGGCGGCGCATTGCAAATGCGTCGCGCGCAATCTATTGGCGTCCACCCTGTTCTGCCTGAAGGCGGCCCATTTCGGGTCGCCTTTTTTCTTGGGCAATGCGGTTTTTCGCCCTCCAAAAAAAATTTTCGTTTTCCGTATCAGGAATCTGTCAGTGCGGCGACCAAGTTGCACGGAACGCGTTTGCGCACTACCGCAGCGCACCGTACGGCAAAGACGGGCAATCACGCCCTGTCCCCGTCAATGACACCTGCTCAATCAAGGAGAACGAAAATGAAACAACAAGCCA
>NZ_ASZV01000002.1:0-66189 GCF_000442475.1 Ralstonia sp. AU12-08
AGCCGACGAACCGGGTGACCGCCATGCAGACCACTCTGCCCACGTGCGCCGGCGCAGGCCTGCGCGCCCCGCATTTTCCCGCCCTGCTGCACGGGGAGGCTCGCTTCCCCTGGGTGGAAGTGCACAGCGAGAACTACCTGTATGGCGGCCCGGCCCGCGCCGCGCTGCTAGCCGCACGAGCGCACCAGCCCGTGAGCCTGCACGGCGTGGGCATGGGGCTCGGCAATGCCGATGGGTTGGACATGGACCACGTGCGCGCCATTGCCACGCTGGCCGATGCCGTTGCGCCCAACGCCATATCCGAGCACCTGTGCTTCAACCGCAGCGGTGCCCAGGTCGTCAACGACCTGCTGCCCCTGCCCTATTCCCGCGAGTCGCTCGACCTCGTGTGCGCCAACGTCATGCGCGCACAGGACATCCTCAAGCGGCCGCTGCTGATCGAAAACATCGCCGCGTATATCGATTGCCGCGCGCTGGTCGATGCCGAGGAGGCCGTCTCCGAAGGCGCCTTCCTGACTGCACTCGCGCGCCGCACCGGCTGCGGCATCCTGCTGGACCTCAACAATCTCTACGTCAACAGCGTCAACCACGGCGTGACAGTCGAATCGGTGCTAGCCGACATCGCCCCCGCGCTGGTGGGTGAGATTCACCTGGCAGGCTTCAGTGTGGAAGACGGCATGCTGATCGACACGCACAGCGCGCCGGTCCATGCGCCTGTCTGGGCGATCTACGAAGCGTGGATCGCCGCGCACGGTGCGCGTCCGACGCTCATCGAGTGGGATGCCGACATCCCGCCCGTGCAGGTGCTGCTGCAGGAAGCTGAACGCGCGCAGGTCATTCTTGACCGGCATGCAAGTTCCACCGTCACGGAGAGCGACCATGCGCCTGCCTGACTGGGAAGCCCATCTGATCAGCACGCTCACAACACCACCCACGGGCGATGACGACGCGCGCGGCGTGGCCGTCTATCGCAACGCGCGCCTGGCCATCCTGCGCAACACGCTGGCCGGTGCGTATCCGGTCTGCCGAGCGCTCGTCGGCGACGACTGCTTCGATGCCATCGTGCGCGACACGCTGGCGGTGCAGGGCTCGAGCTCTGCGAACCTGCATCGCTATGGCGATGCATTGCCCGAAGTCATCGCGCAATCGCCGCTGGCAGGCAGCGTGCCGTATCTGGCTGACGTGGCCCGCTTGGAATGGCGTGTGCACTGGGCGCACTACGCACCGGATGCGCACACCCAGGCGCTGGACGCTGTCGCGCTCGGCACGCTGCTCGCACAGCCGGCGGACACCCTCCGCGCGGGTCTCGTCGACGGGGCTTGGTATGTGGCCTCGCCGTGGCCGGTTG
Organism: Ralstonia sp. AU12-08; assembly: GCF_000442475.1. NCBI lineage: Bacteria > Pseudomonadati > Pseudomonadota > Betaproteobacteria > Burkholderiales > Burkholderiaceae > Ralstonia > Ralstonia sp. AU12-08. The sequence goes on from NZ_ASZV01000002.1 coordinate 1,349, forward strand.
TGTCGATCTGGCGGGCGCATCAGCCCGACGCAGCCATCGCATTGAGCAGCATCGACCTCGGCACGCCTGAAGCGGCGGTCGTCACTGTGCAAGACCACCGCGTCGTCGTGCTCGACCTCGATCCGAGCACCGCCGTATTTCTCGCTGCCTGCGATGCAACACCGTCATTGCAGGCGGCCCTCACGCAAACACTGACCGCGCAGGCGGATTTCGATCTGACCGCCTGCCTGGCCGGCCTCTATCGCGCGGGGTTGCTCGCGCTGTCCACGCACCCTGCACCCCAGGGCTCGATCCTTGGAGACACACCATGAACACCGCTACCCTTGCCCCGCTCACACGCATCCGCGCCACGCTCGATCGCTTTGCCGGCCCCCAGAGCGGGCTGTGCTCGCTCATCCTGCTGATCGTGCGGGCGTACCTCTTCTACGTGTTCTTCCGCTCGGGCCTGACCAAGCTGCACGACTGGGACACCACCGTGCTGCTCTTCACCGAGGAGTACAAGGTCCCGCTGCTGCCGCCCATGCTGGCAGCGGCGCTGGGCACCTTTGGCGAAGTGGTCCTCCCGTCGTTGATGTTGATCGGTATCGTGCCGCGGCTGGCGGCGGCAGGGTTGTTCTTCGTCAACGTCGTGGCCGCGCTGTCGTACTGGGCAAACCTGTCGGCCTCGGCCATCGAGTTTCACTTCGTGTGGGGTGTGCTGATCGCGATCGTGGCGACGGTTGGGCCGGGCCGGCTGGCGTTGCAGACGCTGTGGCAGCGCAAGCAGACCGCCGCGCCGGGTCACGCATATTGACCAGCAGAGCGTAAGACGCGCAGTTTCGGTGCAGGGCGGCAGGCTTATCATGTGGGCCTGTCGCCATTTTTTTCAGGAGCATCGATGCGCTTCCCCTCGTTGTCCTTGGTAGTCCGGGCCGGTATGCCACGTCAGCGGATCGGCGTACTGGCTGCAATCGGTGCCGCATCGGTGCTGACGGCCTGCGCCTGGGGCGATGGCCCCGACCGCACTGGCGCCCGCATGACCGACGACTCCCTGCTGTCGTATCAGGTGAAGGCCGCACTTGATCAGGACACGGCCCTGAATACCCGCCAGATCCGCATCCACACCACGCCGGAAGGCAAGGTCACCCTCACCGGCTGGGTCGATTCCGCTGAAATGGCCCGCCGCGCAGGCGAAGACGTCAAGCGCTTCGTTGATCCGGCCAAGTTGGACAACCAGCTGCGAATCCTCTCACGCAGCCAGGTGCTCGGCGGCGGCCCGCTGATCCCGGCCGGCCTGCCGCCCGCAGCACCGGCCAGCGCTCCAGCCGCACGCTAAGCGTGTTGCGTGCCCGTACGGGCGGGCACGCGCCCCACCGGCATCAACTGCAACAGCCCAAAACTCACCTCCGCGATTAGGAACGGCACCACCAGCAGCGTGGCCCCCGACATCAACGCGAACGCTTGCCAGGCTGAAAAGAGCCAACGCGCAACGGCGTCGTAACGGCCCAGCGTCACACTGGCCTGCTGGAGTCGCAGCACCGACCACACGCACACCACAGACCCCATCAGGTTGGCCATCAGCAGATGCGCCGGCTCGAACGCCGGCAGGCTGCCGATACCCAGCGCACCGGCCAGCGCATTCAAGGCTTGGTGCAGCAGCGCGAACGTCCAAGGCGTGGCAAACGGTGCGGACACGATCAGGTCGTACCAGGCGCTGGCGCGCACGATGCGTAGAAAAGTCGATTCGGAAACCACGGCAACACTCCAGAAGTGAAAGAAGCATCACCGTAAACCCTGGTGTACGCTCCAAGGTCAAGCCCGTTTCTGTTGCGAGACCCTATGCCCGCCACCCTCCCCGCCCGCGCCGACGATCTTTCCATTGGCGATCTGGCCGCCGCCACCGACGTTTCGCGCGACGGCCTGCGCTTTTACGAGGCGCGCGGCCTGATCCGTGCGCGGCGACGCAGCAACGGTTACCGCGCCTACCCGCCCGAAACCGTTGAACTGGTGCGCTACGTGCGCACGGCCCAGCAACTCGGCTTCACGCTGGCCGAAATTGGCGAGGGCATGGACCTGGTGTGGCAGCAACCCGACACGGATGCCGCAGTCACCGCCCTGCTGCGCGAAAAGCTGTCCAGCATCGACGCCCGCATCGCCAGCCTGCAGGCCATGCGCGACGCCCTGGCCACGCGGTTGGGCCTGCCGTGCCCACTTGCGCCAACCTGAGAAAGCCAGCATGTCTTGTCATATAACTGACGCAGACTGCCGCCTTGGAGCGATTTGCCGCGGTTTTTCGCGTTTTCCTACCTCCTGACGGCTTGCTGAGTCGTGAAAGGCGCTTGAAAGATCGCGTCGGTAAAAACGCACCCGTCTCAAGGGGAGTCTTTGCAGTGAAACATTGGGGTGCAATCCATCCACGTGCCTGGGCCGCGCTGTGCGTGGCGACCAGCCTGCCGCTCACAGCGGCATGGGCAGCCACGTCAAAACCGGCCACACCGGTACCGATGCCGACCACGCCGGTTGCCGCCAGCATGCCCGTGGCCACCATGCCGCCCGTCAAGTCGGCCGTGCCGGGCGTGACCGGCCCTGGTTTCAACCTGGTTGAGCTGCTGCAGGAACTGAAAGGCAACAATCCGCAGCTCATGCAGGCCCGCCATGCCTATCTGGCGGCCAAGTCTGTGCCACCGCAATTGGCCGCGCCCAACAACCCGCAGCTCGGCTACATCTGGAACAGCATCCCCAAGGGGTTTCCGCTGGCAGTCAACCGGGCGGGCGGCAGCCAGTACAACCTGACGCAGCAGATTCCGTTTCCGGGCAAGAAATCGCTGGCCGCCGAGATTGCCGACCGACAGGCCGAATCGCTGAACGCCCAGTCCGACGCGTTGTACCTGCAGCTCTACGCACAGCTTTCGACCACGTATTACCAGGCGATCTCGCTGCAGAAGCAGATCGACGTGCAGAAACTGACCATCACGCGCCTGGAGCAGGTCAAGCAGATCACGCGCGTGCGCTACGCCAACAATGCGGCGGCCTATGCCGATTTCCTCAACGCGCAGGTCATGCAGAGCAGCGCGCAGAACGATCTGTTTGCCGCGCAGCGCCAGTACGACATCACGCTGCAGACACTCAACACCCTCATCGGCAAAGAGCCGAGCTTCCCGCTGGAGCTGCGCACCGACGACGAATCTGTGCGCTTGCCCGACGAGCCGCTGCCGGAGCTGGAAAACCAGGCGCTGCGCGAGCACCCGTCGATCAAGGCCTCAGCCGAGCTGATCGACGCCGCACGCAAGAGCGTGACGCTGGCGCGCAAGGCGTACCTGCCTGACTTCCAGGTCATCGCCACGGTCACGACCGACAACCCACCGTACGGCGTGCGCCCGAACAGCTATCAGATCGAGCTGGATCTGATCATCCCGTTCTGGTTCTTCACCAAGGAGAAGTACGGCGTGAACCAGGCGGTGGAAAGCCAGATCGCCACCGAGGCCAATGACGTGTCCGTGCGTCAGCAGACGCTGCTGGCCGTTGATACCTCGTACAACACGCTGCGCCAGACGCTCGCGCAGCTCGACTTCAACAAGCAGCGACAACTGCCGCAGGCGCTGGCGGCCTATCGCGTGACGATGACCAACTACGCCAGCAACAACGCCGATTTCAATGACCTGCTGACCGCGCAGGGCGCACTCAAGAACGCCGAACTGGCGGTCGCCCAGGCGCAGGCCACGGCCCTGCAGGCCTATCACGCATTGCTCGCGGCCACCGGCCGTTCGCCGGTTCAAGCTCAATAAGACCATGAAGAAGTTCTCTCCTACCGTTGCCGTGATTGCCCTGGCTGCCGCTGTTGCCGTTGGCGTGGTGGTGGGGCGCAAATGGCCCGCCGCCCCGTCGCCCAACGCTGCCGACACCGCCAAGCCTGCAAGCAACGCAGCATCTGCCCCCGCTGCAGCCGCTGCGCGCCCGAAACCCGATTCCGTGGAAATCCCGGCCGGCGGCTTCGACCCGCAGCAGGTGCAGGTCGTGCAAGTCGGCCAGCGCACTGTGCCGGTCGAGCTGTCCAGCCCCGGCAAGCTGGCCTTTAACGCGGAGCGCACCAAGCTGGCGTCTTCCCGCGTGGCGGGCCGACTGGATCGCATCCTGGTATTCGAAGGCGCGCTGGTGCAGGAAGGCCAGCCGCTGGCGGAGCTGTACTCGCCAGATTTCATCTCTGCCCAGAAGGAGTACCTGCTTGCGCTCAGCACCGCGCGCCAGCTCAAGGGCTCCAACATGAAAGACTTGCAGGAAGATGCGGAGGCCACCGTGCAATCCGCTGCGGGTCGACTGCACGTACTGGGCTTGACCGACGCGGATGTTGCGCAGATTGCCAAGCGTGGCGCGCCCGCCGAGCACATGACGCTGCGTGCGCCCATCTCGGGCACCATCGTCAAGCGCAACATGGACCCAGGTGCCTTCCTGAACGTGGGTGACTCGTTCATGAGCATCGTCGATACGCGCCAGTTGTGGTTCACCGGCAATCTGTATGAGAACGACATTGCCAGCGTGCACATCGGCCAGCCGATCACGCTGCACACGGCAGCGTATCCGGACCGCGATTTCACCGGCCGCGTGAGCTTCATCGCCCCCAACATCGACCCCGCCACGCACACGCTGACCGTGCGCTGCGACGTGCCCAACCCCGACGGCCTGCTGCGCCCCGAGATGTATTCGACCGCGCGCATCCAGATCGGCACAGGCATGGCCTCGGTGGTGCCAAAGTCCGCGCTGGTCAAGGAGCGCGGCAGCTACTACGTGATCGTGCAAAGCGATGCCAAGCACTTCAAGCGCGTGCAGGTGCAAGGCAAGGACACGGGCGCCGATGGCAGCTTTGCGGTCACAGCCGGTCTGGATGCTTCATCGCAAGTGGTGGTGCGCGGCGCCGCCCTGCTCAATGAAATGATCGTGAAGGCGGGGGCGTAGGCATGAGCTTCAACCCGATCGCGGGCATTCTCAAGCGGCGGCTGCTGATCGTCTTCCTGGCGATCGCGCTGCTGGTCGCGGGCGTCCTGTCGTTCCGTGAGCTGCCGCTGCAGGCGTATCCGGGCGTGGCGCCACTGTCGGTACAGGCCATTACGCAGTGGCCAGGCCGCAGCACGACCGAAGTCGAGCAGCAGATCACCATCCCCATCGAGAACGCGCTGGCCGGTGTGCCGGACGTGCAGTCGTTCCGTTCGGTGTCGCTGTTCGGCCTGTCGGTGGTGACGCTCAAGTTCAAGGAAGGCACGGACAGCTTCAAGGCGCGTCAGAACTTTTCGCAATACCTCGCACAGGCCAATCTGCCCACGGGCATCCAACCTGCCCTGAGCCCGGACTCAGATGCCACCGGCGAAATCATGCGCTTCCGCCTGGTGGGCGACGGCGTGGATCTCACCACGCTCAAGAGCTACCAGGACTACGACATCACCAAGGAGCTCAAGCACGTCCAGGGTGTGGCGGACGTGAGCTCCTTCGGCGGCAAGGTGAAGGAGTATCACATCGTGCCGTCGCCGGCGAAGCTGCAGTCATACGGCATCACGCTGTCGCAGCTCATCACGGCCATCGGCAATGCCAACAACAACACCGGCGGCAACCTGCTGCGCGACGGCGAGCAGCAGTTCGTGGTGCGCGGCGTGGGCCTGCTGCAGACGGTGGAAGACATCCGCAACGTGGTGGTGGCCGCCAATAACGGCGTGCCGGTGCGTGTGCGCGACATTGCCGAAGTGGAAGTCGGCAACGTGCAGCGTCTGGGCATGGTGCAGTACAACGACCAGCCCGACGTGGTGGAAGGCATCGTGCTGCTCAAGCGCGACGCCAATGCCACCGAGGTGCTGGCCAAGGTGCGCGACAAGGTTGCCGAGCTGAACAACAGCATCCTGCCGAAGGACATCCAGATCAAGCCGTTCTACGACCGCCAGGTGCTGCTCGACATCACCATGGGAACGGTGGAACACACGCTGGTGGTGGGCATTGCGCTGGTACTGGCTGTCCTGTTCGTGTTCCTGGGCAACCTGCGTGCGGCGGCCGTGGTGGCGGCGGTGATTCCGCTGGCACTGTGCGTGTCGTTCATCAACATGGAGCACTTCCATGTGCCGGCCAATTTGATCTCGCTGGGCGCGATCGACTTTGGCGTGATCGTGGATGCGGCGGTGATCGTGATGGAAAACATCATGCGTCACCTGGAAGAAGGCGCTGACAAGCTGGAAGACGCCATCGTCAAGGCCACCAACGAAGTGCAGCGCGCGATGATCTTCTCCACGGGCATCATCATCGTGGCGTATTCGCCGCTGTTCTTCATCGGCGGTGTGGAAGGCATCATCTTCAAGCCGATGGCGTTCACGATGGGCTTTGCGCTGATGGCCTCGATCGTGCTGAGCCTGACCTTCGTGCCGGCCGCCACGTCGTTCGTGTTCGGCAAGTCGCTGCATCCGCATTCGCCGGCGTTTGTGGGCGCGATCCTGCGCTGGTACAAGCCGCTCTTGCACCGCCTCATCGCACGCCCCAAGACGGTGTTTGCCGCTGCCCTCGCCGCACTGGGCCTGACGCTGTACAGCGCCAGCTTCCTGGGCACGGAATTCCTGCCGACGCTGGAAGAGAACAACCTCTGGCTGCGCATCACGCTGCCGAACACGGTGGACCTGGACTACTCCGCTTCGGTCGCCAACGACCTGCGCACGTACTTCGGCAAGCAACCGGAAATTGAGAAGGTTTCGGTACAGATCGGCCGGCCGGATGACGGCACCGACTCCACCGGCGTGTTCAACCAGGAATACGGCCTGTACTTCTCTTCGCCCGACAAGTGGGGCCCCGGCGTAACCAAGGCACATCTGGTCGAGCGTCTGGCCAAGCATCTGGAGAAGATTCCGGGCATCGAATACAACTTCTCGCAGTACATCCAGGACAACGTGGATGAGGCGCTCTCGGGCGTGAAGGGCGAGAACTCAGTCAAGCTGTTCGGCAACGACCTCGACATGCTTGAAGCCAAGGCCACCGAAATCCAGACGCAGCTCAAGAAGGTGCAGGGTCTGGTGGACGTGGGCATCTTCCGCGAACTGGGTCAGCCGACGCTGAACGTCACCATTGACCGCCAGGCTGCTGCGCGCTTCAACATCAACGTGAGCGACGTGCAGAACCTGGTGCAGTACGCCATTGGTGGCTCGCCGGTCACACAGATCCTGGAAGGCGAAAAATCGTTCGGGCTGGCGGTGCGCCTGAACCAGCAGTCGCGCGCCTCGTACGACGCCATTCGCGAGCTGTTGATCGACACGCCGGACGGCCAGCACATCCCGCTGTCGATGATCGCCAAAGTGCAGATGACCGACGGCCCGTTCTTCATCTACCGCGAAGAAGGCAAGCGCTACATCGCCATCAAGTTCGGGGTGCGTGGGCGCGACCTCGGCAGCGCCGTAGATGAGGCGCAGCGCATGGTGGGCAACAACGTCAAGCTGCCCGAGGGCTACACCGTCAAATGGGACGGCCAGTTCAACGAGATGAAGGTCGCCCAGGGCAAGCTGATGGTGATCGTGCCGCTGACGATCCTGGTGATCTTCCTGCTGCTCTACAGCACGTTCGGCAACTTCAAGGACGCGCTGATGGTGGTGCTGAACGTGCCGTTTGCGGCCATCGGCGGGTTGCTGGCGCTGCATATCGCCAACGAGACGCTGTCGATCTCGGCGGGTATCGGCTTCCTGTCGCTATTCGGGATTGCCATTCAGGACGGGGTGATTCTGATCTCGTACGTCAACCGCCTGGCGCACTCCGAGAACCTGCATGAAGCGACGGTAGAGGGTGCCGCGCTGCGCCTGCGCCCGGTCATCATGACGGCCATGCTGGCAGGCCTCGGTCTGTTGCCGGCGGCGCTGTCGCACAGCATCGGCTCCGAGGCGCAGCGCCCGCTGGCGCTGGTGATCGTCGGCGGCATGGTGACGACGACGATCCTCACGCTGCTGGTGCTGCCGGTGGTGTTCACGTGGGCACACCGCAATCGCGGCACGCCGCCGCGCGAGCCGGACGTCACGCCAACTGCTGCCATGCTGCCCTGAGCCTCAAGCGCGCACAGCCCGGTCGGGCGTATCGCCTCACAAGCGGTACGCCCGATTTGTTTTTTGGGCCTGCACGTTCGTACTTGGCGCGCCTCCAAATCGGACGAATCTCATTGCTGCAGGCAGGCCCGGCACGCAAAGTGTGGTTCGAGTCCAAATCCACGCGCCACCCCATGCAGCCCTTCCGCGACACGCCCGCAGCCCCCACCTCCGACGAGGCCAGTCACGCCATCATCGCCGGCCTGCTTCCTCCCCAGGTCATCTGCACGCTGACCGAGCTGTTCGGCCTCGACCTGCAGCAGTGGCGCTTTATCGTCGACTTGTTTACGGAGACGGTCGAACAGGACCTCGCCAACCTCGATCAGGCCCTGCGCAACGGTGTGGATGCGCAGATCATCGAAGCCTCGCATAGGATCGTGGGCTCGTCCCGCATGCTGGGGCATGTGGCCATCGGTGATGCCGCACGTGCCATTGAGCGCATTGCGCAAAGCGTCGGGCCATATCACGAGCGCGCGGCGGAGATGCGGTTGAACTTCACGCACCTGTACGCGCTGGCAGATGCGTTCCGCCAGCAGATCAGCCGCTGCGCCTGGCCGGACTCGGCCGTTGCCGGTTAAGGGTTGCCAGCCAGACGGCCATTGCGCTCGGCCAGCCGCCGATTGAGCAGCAACGGTACGATACCGATCGCAATGCCGCCCAGGCCAATCAGGTTGGTCGTCCAATCGAACGTCGGCACGCTGTAAGCCGCAATGAACCACAAGAACAGCGCACTGCCCAGCGGCCACAGCACCAGAAACACCGCATCGAACACCGAGCGCAGCGCATCGCGCCGGTGGTGCCACGCACAGGCAAAGCCGGCCAGCCCGTAGTAGAACGCCACCTGAAAGCCGATGGCATTGACCGAATCCTTGATGATCGCGTTGATGCTTGGAAAGAACGACGCGCCAAACAGCAGCACCAGCCCAATCGTGGTGATCACAGCCGTGGCCATCCACGGCGTATGCCAGGTCTTGTGCAGCCTGGCATAGCGGGCGTGCAGCATGCCGTCGCGCCCCTTGGCGTAGAGCGTGCGCGTGAACTGCAGGATGGAGGTCTCCAGCGTGCCGATCGTGCTGAGCATGACGGCCACCACGGCCACGTAGCTCCAGGGGCGCGGCAACAGCTTGTCGGCCACGGCAAAGATGACGTTGGTGCTGGATTGCTCGATCTCTGTATCGCTCAGCACGAGCAGGATCACGGCGGCAAAACCCATGAACAGCGCCAGCACGATCACCATGGCCCACAGCGCGCCGCGGCCCGGTGCGTGATTGGCGTCGCGTGTTTCTTCCGTCAGGTTGACGGTCACGTCCCAGCCCCAAAAGAAGAACAATGCCGTGAGCGCCCCCGTGGCGAAAAGCTGCGGCGTGAATGCGCCCGGTGACAGCCAAGCCCACGACAGCGCATGTGCCGGGTGCGCACCGAACTTCGACACCGCCAGTGCAATCAGCGCAATCAGGATGACGGTCTCCACCACCGTCATGGCGACCTGCGAATAGCTCGTCAGCTTGATGCCCTTGATGATGACGGCGCTCACCGCCAGCAGCCACGCGGCAGCCACCAGCGCGACCACGGCGGGCTGGTCGGCCAGCGACGGCGCCACCAGCGTGAGCGTGGCGGTTGCCGCCGGGATCGTGCCAGACACCATGAACACGCCAGAGGCCACCAGCAGCGCCCAGCCGGTAAAGAAGCCCAGCGTGCGGTTGAAGATGGCGCCCACCCAGGCATACGCCGCGCCTGCGTGCGGGTTGATGCGATTCAGGTGCAGGTAGGCAAAGGTCACACCAAACATGATCAGCCCGCAATACAGCAGGCTTGCGGGCGTGAGCGCACCCACCGCGGCGATCAACGTGGCCGTGGTGGCGGCAATGCTGAAGGCGGGCGCGGTGCCCGCTACGCCCATCACAACGGATTCGCCGACACCCAAGGCCTGGGTGTCGAGCCCAGCCTGCTCCGGCTGCGCGGGCGTATCCGTTGTACGCGTCGTCATCCCCTACCTCCGTTGTCCGGCTGCTCAGGCACTGCCCGTCTTCCACTGCAGTATTGGCGCTCCTAACCACAACACCAACCGATTTGATGTCAAGCGCAAGCCGGGCATCAGCAAAGCCATTCCTAAGGATTATTTATGTTTTTGATCACATAAATCACTTGGTTAGGCTGCATGTTGCGTATCCCGCAATACAACGGATTTCTACAACTATTGATTTAGAACAGGGCGCATCACTATCTTCGCGGGCAACGTCGGCGCAGTCCCTCTGCGGCCGGCGGGTACGTACCAGCCATGACTGGTGCGGCCAACTCACTTCATACCGTAGCAACCAGGCACATCAACGCATCCGGGGGGATTTCGATGTCCGAAGCAGTACTGCATCCGTTTTTTTCGCGCGAGCGCACCATCGCCGCGGTGGGATTCAACCGCTGGCTGGTTCCACCTGCCGCCTTGGCCATCCATCTGTGTATCGGCATGGCCTATGGCTTTTCCGTTTTCTGGCTGCCGCTCGGGCGTGCACTGGGCATTGCCAAGCCGCAAACCTGCGGCGCCGATGTCTCGCTGATTGCCGAGCTGTTCACCACCACCTGCGACTGGCGCATCTCCAGCCTGGGCTGGATGTTCACGTTGTTCTTCGTCTTCCTCGGCCTGTCTGCTACGTTGTGGGGCGGCTGGCTGGAACGCGCCGGCCCGCGCAAGGCCGGTGTCGTGTCGGCGGTGTGCTGGTGCGGCGGCCTGCTGATCTCCGCACTTGGCATCCAGATGCACCAGCTTTGGCTGCTGTGGGTCGGCTCCGGCGTGATCGGCGGCATTGGCCTGGGGCTGGGCTACATCTCGCCCGTGTCGACGTTGATCAAGTGGTTTCCGGACAAGCGCGGCATGGCGACCGGCATGGCCATCATGGGCTTCGGCGGCGGCGCGATGATCGGTGCGCCGCTGGCTGACCGCCTGATGAAGCTGTTTGCCACGCCGGATTCCGTGGGTGTGGCGCAAACGTTTATCGTGCTGGCCGGCATCTACTTCGTGTTCATGATGGCGGGCGCACTGGGTTATCGCGTGCCGCCCACTGGCTGGAAACCGGCCGGTTGGACGCCCTCGCCGGCCAAGGCAAAGGACACCATGGTCACGCAGCGCCATGTGCACGTGAACGAGGCACTGAAGACGCCGCAGTTCTGGTTGATCTGGGCCGTGCTGTGCCTGAACGTGTCGGCCGGCATTGGCGTGCTGGGCATGGCTTCGCCGCTGCTGCAGGAAGTGTTTGGCGGCAAGCTGCTGGGCGTAACCACAGCCTTCACTGAGCTGACCGCTGCGCAGAAGGGTCAGATCGCCGCCATCGCAGCCGGCTTCACGGGCCTGCTGAGCCTGTTCAACATCGGCGGCCGCTTCTTCTGGGCGTCGCTGTCGGACCGCCTGGGTCGCAAGATGACCTACGCGATCTTCTTCGTGCTGGGCTTCGTGCTCTATGCATCGATTCCGTGGACTTCGCACACCGGCAACATTGCGCTGTTCGCGCTGGCCTTCTGCGTGATCCTGTCGATGTACGGCGGTGGTTTTGCCACCGTGCCAGCGTATCTAGCCGACATGTTCGGCACGCAAATGGTGGGCGCCATCCACGGCCGCCTGCTGACCGCCTGGTCGACGGCCGGCATTCTGGGCCCGGTGCTGGTGAACTATCTGCGTGAGTACCAGATTGCCCATGGTGTGGAACGTGCCGCCGTGTACGACATCACGATGATGATCCTAGCCGGCCTGCTGGTGCTGGGCTTTGTCTGCAACCTGCTGGTGCGCCCGGTGAACGCGAAGCACTTCATGACCGACGCGCAGCTCGACGAGCTGCGTCGTGCAGCAGCCGCCAAGAATCCGACGCCGTCGGTAGCTTCTCCGGAAACGTCACTGGAATGGGCGGCACATCCGGGTTCGGCCGTGGCTGTGGTGCTGGCCTGGGCAGCCGTTGGCCTGCCGTTGGGCTGGGGGGTTTGGATTACACTCCAAAAAGCTGCTGTTCTGTTCTCTTAACGCCTGAAATCAAGCCACCGCGCCGTCATGAAGCATCAGAAAATCGAGTTTTACCGTCATCCGGCCGGTGGCTGGGGCGCGCTCAAGAGCGTTGCGCATCAACTGCTGTCGCAGGGCATCGCCGCCAAGGGCGCCAAGACCATGCTGTCCGCCAACCAGCCCGATGGCTTCGATTGCCCCGGCTGCGCATGGCCCGATCGTGACCACGCCTCCACGTTCGAGTTTTGCGAGAACGGCGTAAAAGCCGTGGCCGCTGAAGCCACGTCACGCCGCACCACGCCGGAGTTCTTCGCACAGCACACCGTGCGCGAACTGGCCGAGTGGCCCGACTACGCGCTGGAAGACCAGGGGCGCCTGACACACCCGATGGTCTACGACGCCGCCAGCGACAAATACGTCCCGATCGAATGGGATGCCGCCTTCGCGCTCGTCGCACAGCACCTGCGTGCGCTGCCCGATCCGAACCAGGCGATCTTCTACACCTCTGGCCGCACCAGCAATGAGGCGGCCTTCCTCTACCAGTTGTTCGTGCGCGCATACGGCACGAACAATTTCCCCGACTGCTCCAACATGTGCCACGAGCCTTCCGGCACGGGCATGCGGGGCAGCATCGGCGTTGGCAAGGGCACTGTCACGCTTGACGATTTCACCAAGGCTGATGCCATCTTCATCTTCGGCCAGAACCCGGGGACGAACCACCCGCGCATGCTCGGTGAATTGCGTGAAGCGTCCAAGCGCGGCGCGAAGATCGTGTCATTCAACCCGCTGCGCGAGCGCGGGCTGGAGCGCTTTGCCGATCCGCAAAGCAAGATCGAGATGCTCACACTGGGCTCCACACGCATCAGCACCGAGTACCACCAGGTCCGCATCGGCGGGGATTTGGCAACGGTCAAGGGCATCATCAAACACGTGATCGAGCGCGATGACGTGGCCCGCAGCCGCGGTGAGCCCGCCATCATCGACCACGCGTTCATCGCCCAGCACACCGGCGGCTTCGATGCGTTTGCCGCCGATGTACGCGCCGAATCGTGGGCGACCATCGAAGCCGAATCCGGCCTGCCGGAAAACGAAATCCGCCAGGCTGGCGATACGTACATCAAGGCCGGCAGCGTGATCGCTTGCTGGGGCATGGGGATAACGCAACACAAGCATTCGGTGGCGACGATCCAGATGATCGTCAACCTGCTGCTCCTGCGCGGCAACATCGGGCGACCGGGCGCCGGTGCGTGCCCGGTGCGCGGCCACAGCAACGTGCAGGGCGACCGGACGATGGGCATCTACGAGAAACCCGCCCCGGCGTTCCTGGATCGGCTGGAGCAAGTCTTCGGCATCCAAGTACCGCGTGAACACGGCTACGACACCGTCGGTGCCATCGAAGCAATGCGCAACGGCGCGGGCCGCGTGTTCTTCGCCATGGGCGGCAACTTTGCCGCGGCCACGCCGGACACCGCTGCGACGTGGGCCGGCCTGCGCCAGTGCGACCTGACCGTGCACGTGACCACCAAGCTCAACCGCAGCCACATCGTGCACGGCAAGGCTGCGCTGATCCTGCCCTGCCTGGGCCGTACCGAAGTCGATCAGCAAGCCGGCGGCACGCAAGGCGTGACGGTGGAAGATTCGATGAGCATGGTCCACATGTCAGCGGGTATCAACCCGCCCGCATCGCCGCACCTGCTGTCGGAACCCGCCATCGTGGCGCGGCTGGCCGAGGCGACGTTGCCCGAGAGCACCATCCCCTGGCGCTGGCTGGTGGAAGACTATGACCGCATCCGCGAACGCATCGAAGCCGTGTTTGATGACTTTGCGGGCTTTAACGAGAAAATCCGCGTGCCGGGTGGCTTCCGCCTGCGCAACACCGCATCGGAGCGTGTCTGGAACACGCCATCGGGCAAGGCGGAATTCCACACGCACGGTATCCCGACCGATACGCCCATCCACCGCGCCTGTGAGCGCTATGCCGATGCCACCGTCTTCACGCTGGCCACGGTGCGCTCGCACGACCAGTACAACACCACCATCTACGGCATGGATGACCGCTACCGCGGCGTGTTCGGCCAGCGCCGCGTGGTCTTCATCAACAAAGAAGACCTGCACACCATCCGCATGAAGGACGGCGAGTGGATCGACATGATCACGCTATCCGATGATGGCACCACGCGCCGTGCCGATGGCTTCCGCCTCGTGGCGTATGACATTCCGCGCGGCTGTCTTGCGGCGTACTACCCAGAGACCAACCCGCTGGTGCCGCTGTCTTCCGTGGCCGATCAGGCACGTACGCCAACGTCCAAGTCGATTCCGGTGATGCTGGTGCCGAGCCAAGTTGAACGCACCGCCGACGCGCAGGCTGCCGCTGCAGCCGACGCCTGATGTCGAACCAACCGGCGTGGTCTGCGCTGCAGCTTGCGCTGTTGACGGCACTGCACGAGACCGAACCCGGCAAACCGGTGTCGCTACCCTGGCTGACCAAACGCGTAGGCGAACGCGCCAGCACCGTGCTGCGCGCGTTGCATCCGCTGGCCAATGCGGGCCTGTTGCGCGTCACCATGGATGACACACGCTGGCTGGTCGTGCTGCTCGATGCTGGCCGCGCTGTACAGAGTACCACCACATGACCGCCCTGACCCGCCACCCTGCCGGCCTGCCCGTCGTCTCCACCTCGGCGACGCGGCGCACACGTACTGGCGCACACGAAGACGCCACCACCGCCGTTGCTGATGAGACACCGGTGGCGCTCGTCTTCAACGGCATCACGCACGCCGTGATGATGGCCTCGCCCGCCGATCTGGAAGACTTTGCACTGGGCTTTGCGCTGTCCGAGGGCATCATCGACAGCCGTGCCGACTGGCGCGGCGCCGATGTCGAAACGCACGCGCACGGCATCGAGATTCACATCGAAATCGCCTCGCACTGCTTCGTCCGCTTGAAGGAACGACGCCGCGCATTGGCTGGCCCGACGGGCTGCGGCCTGTGTGGCATCGAGAGCCTGCAGACCTTTGAAGCTTCGCCGACACCCCTTGCTCAGCCAACGTGGATGGCATCACTTGCCGATGCACAGGTGCTCGACGCCATGCAGGCAATGACCGCACATCAACCCGCCAACGCGCTCACCGGCGGCCTGCATGCGGCAGGCTGGGTGCCTGCAGATGGCAATGCACCACTGCATGTACTGGAAGACGTCGGTCGCCACAACGCACTGGACAAACTGATCGGCCGGCTGACCCGGCTCGGCATCCGCCCGACCGACGGTTTCATCGTCATGACCAGCCGCGCGAGCTTCGAGCTGGCGCGCAAATGCGTGCAGATGGAGGTACCGCTTCTCGCGACGATCTCTGCGCCGTCGTCACTCGCGATCCAGCATGCCAAGGCGGGCAACCTGATGCTGCTGGCGTTCTGCCGGGGCGACAGCGCAACCCGATTCGCGTAGAACGCGCGCGCGGACTAGATCTCCACCTTGCTCCCCAACTCAACCAACCGGTTGGCTGGAATCCGGAAGAAATCCGACGGTTTGGCGCTGTTGTGCTGCATCCAGGCAAACAGCGATTCGCGCCACATCGCCATGCCGGGCAGCGGCGACGGCACCACCGTGGCGCGCGTAATGAAGAACGATGTTTCCATATCCTCAAAGACGATATTCAAGCGCTGGCCCACGTTCTTGACGATGTCGTCGACAGCGGGGGTTTCCTTGAAGCCGAAGTCCACCACTGCGGTGTAGATGTCTTCGCCGATGGTCTTGAGCACCATCCGCTTGGCGGGCTCCACATAAGGCACGGCCAGCGTACGGAAGTGAATGAACAGCACGCGCTTGTGCAGCACGTGGTTGTGCTTGAGGTTGTGCAACAGCGCCAGCGGCACGAACTCGATGCTCGGCGTGAGGTACACGGCCGTACCGTCCACCCGATATGGCGGATGGCGCAATAGGCCTTCCATGAAAGGCTCAAGCGGAATGCCGCCCTCCACGTTGCGCGCCTTGAGCAACTGCGTGCCCGTATGCCACGTCACCATCAGGAAGAAGATCAGGCCACCCAGTAGCAGCGGGAACCAGCCACCTGCCGCGATCTTGAGCAGGTTGGCGCTGAAGAACGACAGGTCCACCGCCAGAAACACGGCACCGAGGCTGGCCACCACGGGCAGGCTCCACTTCCACGCATTGTGCATAACCACAGTCACGAGGCCCGTGGTCAGCAGCATGGTGGTCGTCACGGCAATGCCGTAAGCCGCGGCCAGGTTATCGGACTTGCCGAAGGCCAACACCACGGCCACCACCAGCAACAGCAGGATGTAGTTCACGACCGGCACATAGATCTGGCCGATTTCCACATCCGACGTGTAGAGAATCTTCATGCGTGGCGCATAGCCCAAGTGCACGGCCTGCGCCGTCATCGAGAACGCACCGGAGATAACCGCCTGCGATGCGATCACGGTGGCGGCCGTCGCCAGCACCACCATCGGCCCGACGGCCCAGTTCGGCATCAACAGGAAGAAGGGGTTCTGCACGGCGGAAGGCTCGCGCAGCAGCAATGCCCCTTGCCCGAAGTAATTCAGCAACAGGCAAGGCATGGCGATGTAGAACCAGGCAAAGCGGATCGGCCGTGCACCAAAGTGGCCCATGTCAGCATAGAGCGCTTCTGCGCCGGTCAATGCCAGGAACACCGAGCCAAACACGATGAACGCCAGGATGGTGTGCCGGAACGCAAATTCGAGCGCATACGTGGGGCTCAAGGCCACAAGCACCTGCGGAGACTTCACCACCGACGCCAATCCGATCAACCCCAGCAGCACGAACCAGATCAACATGATCGGCCCGAACAGGCGCCCGACCACATGCGTGCCCTGCTTCTGCAGCAGAAACAAGCCAATCAGCACAATCAACGCCAGCGGCAACACCCACGTCTGCAGCGCGGGCGCCATGATTTCCATGCCTTCAATGGCGGAAAGCACCGAAATGGCCGGCGTGATCACCGCGTCGCCGTAGAACATGGCGGCACCCAGCAGGCCGAGCATCATGAGTGTGCGGGTGAACCGGGCGCTGCCGCTGCTGGCGCGCATGGCCAGCGCTGTCAATGCAAGAATGCCGCCCTCGCCGTTGTTGTCGGCGCGCATGACGAACACCACGTATTTGATGGAGACCACCAGCGTCATCGCCCAGAGCAGCATCGACAGGATGCCGAAAACGGTCTGGTCCGAGAACGGAACCCCATGCTCGGGGTTGAAGCATTCCTTTAATGCATACAAGGGGCTGGTGCCGATGTCCCCGAAGACCACACCGATTGCGCCCACCATGGTGGCCATCAACGCGGGTTTTTTTCTGATTGTGCTGGCGGTGGCTGTCGTCATGGTTGCCTGCGACTGGAACTGCGGGAGCACGCGCAATTTTCGTGCACGATCTGCCATGCCGCCCACGCCTGGCGCGGCATTGGAGTGCGGCAGAAGCCACTAAAGCTTAGGTGAAAACACTCGGTTTTGTGCGAGTGTTTGCACCGATGGCAAGAACGCCCGGACCCTGATGTGCCCAGCAGGCATCGCCTATGCTTGATCTAAACAAGAGAAATGAAAAAAACAGACTTTGACGAGGAGACGCGCCAAGCATATATTCACCAAACGATCGTTTGGCCGGTTTGGCCGGGTCTGCCTGCTATGTTTCTCTTGGCCGGCGGCCGATCGATTTCTCAACTTTACGACTCAAGATCATGGCTACTGGTACTGTTAAGTGGTTCAACGACGCAAAGGGCTTCGGCTTCATTACCCCGGATGACGGCGGTGAGGACCTTTTCGCGCATTTCTCTGCGATCAATGCGGCGGGCTTCAAAAGCCTGAAGGAAGGTCAAAAGGTATCGTTTGACGTCACGCAAGGCCCGAAGGGTAAGCAGGCGTCGAATATCGTGCCGCAGTAAGTCAAAGGCCGGGGCACAGGCACCGCCAAGATCGTCATTGCGATTGCAGGACGGCGCGCCATCCTTCCGGGCAGGCGGCGCGCCGGTCAAAAGCCCCTAGAAGTCAGGTTGTAAGGGTTGTTCAGTACGTGTTTGCCATCAAGCGGTCGAAGGGTTGCTGGAAACAGCGCTCCGGTTTGACGAAGTCCCTCTCGGGAGAATGCAATGGCCAGCCGAATTGAAGATAACGCCGTTCAATATGATCCGCCCGCCGGGGCAGCTGCAGAAATGCATGCTGCCCCGCGTTTTATTCGGGATTCGGAGATCCAGTTTTCACGCACACCTGCTTTCCATGAGGGTCAGCGCGTGAGTTTCGATATCGAGATTGGCCCCGATGGCGAGCCGATCGCGGTGAATATCAAACCAATATGACAGCGCGGTTGACCAACCGCATGCGCAAAGAAAAAAGGGAGGCATCGCCTCCCTTCTTCTTTGCTGCGTACGACGCTTACTTGGCCGTAGGCATGACGAACTCGGCACCCTTGGCAATCGAATCCGGCCAGCGTTGCATCACGCTCTTGTAGCGTGTGTAAAAACGCACACCCTCTTCGCCGTAGGCGTGGTGATCGCCAAACAGGGAACGTTTCCACCCTCCAAAGCTATGCCACGCCATCGGCACCGGAATCGGCACGTTGATACCGACCATGCCCACCTGAATCTGCCGTGCAAACGCGCGCGCCACGCCGCCGTCGCTGGTGTAGCACGACACGCCATTGCCGAACTCGTGCGCATTGATCAGGTCAACGGCTTCGGCAAAGTCGTGCACACGCACCACTGACAGCACCGGACCAAAGATCTCTTCCTTGTAGATCGTCATGCCAGGCTTGACGTGGTCGAACAGCGTGCCGCCGGTAAAGAAGCCTTGTTCATGGCCATCCACCGTGTGGCCACGACCATCCACCACCAGCTTGGCGCCCTCGTCCACGCCCTTGGCGATATAGCCTTCCACCTTGGCCTTATGCGCCGCCGTGACGAGCGGGCCCATTTCGCTGTCGGCTTCCATGCCGTTGCCGATCTTCAGTGCGCGAGCACGTTCGGCCAGGCGCGGCACAAGCTTGTCGGCAACGTCGCCCACCGCCACGGCCACGGAGATCGCCATGCAGCGCTCGCCGGCCGAGCCGTAGCCGGCGCCGATCAGCGCATCCACCGCCTGATCGAGATCCGCATCGGGCATGACCACCAAGTGGTTCTTCGCACCACCCAGGGCCTGGACACGCTTGCCGTGCTTCGTACCTTCGGTATAGATGTACTCGGCGATGGGCGTGCTGCCGACGAAGGACAGCGCCTGCACGTCCGGATGCGCCAGCAGCGCATCGACCGCATCCTTGCCGCCTTGCACGACATTGAACACGCCGTCGGGCAGGCCGGCCTGCTTGAGCAGGTCGGCAATCATCAGGCTCGGGCTCGGATCACGTTCGCTCGGCTTGAGGATGAACGTGTTGCCGCAGGCCAGCGCCACGGGTGCCATCCACATCGGCACCATGAACGGGAAGTTGAACGGCGTGATACCGGCCACCACGCCCAGCGGCTGGCGCAGATTCCAGTTGTCGATGCCGCCGCCGATGTTGTCGGTGAACTCGGTCTTGAGCAGGTTCGGAATGCCGCAGGCGAACTCCACCACCTCAATGCCGCGCGTGACTTCGCCCTTGGCATCGGAGAACACCTTGCCGTGTTCGCGGGTGATGGCGGCAGCCAGAGCGTCGTGATTCTGGTCGAGCAGTTCCTTGAACTTGAACAGGACGCGCGAGCGCTTGAGCGGCGAGGTCTCGGCCCAGGCGGGCGCGGCGGCATGTGCAGCAGCAACGGCGGCGGCCACTTCGGCCTGACCACCCAGCAGTACCTGCGCACTCACGGCGCCGGTGGCGGGGTTGAATACGTCGGCGCTGCGCGTGCCTGCGCCGGCATAGCGCTGTCCGCCGATGTAGTGGCTGACCACAGATTCGGTGACGGCAGGATCAATCGGTCGGTTCATCTCAAGCTACCTCTTGCAGAACGGTACGGACGGTGTCGAAGATGCGCGCGATCTGCGCCTCGTCGATGATGAGCGGCGGCGAGAACGCCAGGATGTCGCCGGTGTAGCGCACCAGCACGCCACGCTCCAGGCATTTCAGGAAGACTTCGTACGCGCGTGCACCAATCGCACCCGGGCGCGATTCCAGCTCGATGCCGGCCACCAGCCCCAGGTTGCGGATGTCCTTCACATGCGGCGCGCCCTTGACCGAATGCGCCGCGGCTTCAAACGCCGGCGACAGCGCGCGTGCCCGCTCGAACAAACCCTCACTGCGATACAGGTCGATGGCAGCAACCGCAGCGGCAGCAGCCAGCGGGTGCGCGGAATACGTATAGCCGTGGAACAGCTCGATCGCGCCCGGCGCACCGGCGTCAATGATGGTGTCGTGCAGCGACTGGCGTACGGCTACGGCGCCCATTGGCACGGCGGCGTTGTTGATACCCTTGGCCATCGTCAGCAGGTCCGGCGTCACGCCAAAGAATTCTGCGGCCGTGGCGGCACCCAGGCGGCCAAACCCGGTGATGACCTCGTCGAAAATCAGCAGAATGCCGTGCTTGTCACACAGCGCGCGCAAACGCTGCAGATAGCCCTTGGGCGGCACCAGCACACCCGTGGAGCCGGCCAGCGGCTCGACAATGACGGCGGCAATGGTCGACGCGTCGTGCAGCGTGACGAGGCGCTCCAGCTCATCGGCCAAGTGCTCGCCCCATGCCGGCTGGCCCTTGGAGAATGCGTTGTGCTCCGGTGCATGCGTGTGCGGCAGGTGGTCGACGCCCGGGATCAGGTTGCCCGAGAACGCCTTGCGGTTCGGCGAGATACCGCCCACCGAAATACCGCCGAAGCCCACGCCGTGATAGCCGCGCTCACGGCCAATCAGACGGGTGCGCTGCCCCTCGCCGCGCGCGCGGTGGTAGGCCAGCGCAATTTTGAGCGCGGTGTCCACCGCCTCCGAACCGGAGTTGACGAAGAAGATGCGGTTCAGTCCTTCCGGCATCAGCTCGGCCACTTTCTCGGCCGCGCGGAAGGCCATTGGGTGGCCCATCTGGAAGGTTGGTGCGAAATCCAGCGTAGCTGCTTGCGTGGCAATGGCGTCGACGATCTCCTTGCGGCTGTGGCCGGCGTTGACGCACCACAGGCCGGCCGTACCGTCCAGCACTTCACGGCCGTCGGCGTCGCGGTAATACATGCCTTGTGCCGACGTGAGCAGGCGCGGCGCGGCCTTGTACTGGCGGTTGGCCGTAAACGGCATCCAGAAGTAGGACAGGTCAGTCGTTTCCAGCGGGTGCGGTGCGGGTTTCATCGGCGTCTCCGAAAGAAAATCAGGCAAGCAAATCAACGGTTCGAGCAAACTGTACAGAGCCAAACGCACTGCGGACATGCACAGATGACGGTTCTGTACGAAACTGTATAGGTGCGCGCCGCGCTCATACCGTCACATGCCGCATCGCAACATGCCACTCGAACACCTCGAACTCGATCTCCATCATCCCCAGCGTACGTTGGTCGATCAGATAGTCCAAGGCATTCGTACCGCCGTCGAGAACCGCAGCCTGCCGCCGGGCACACGGTTGCCCTCGGTGCGCAAGCTTGCTCAGGCGCACGACGTCAGCACGTTCACCGTGGCCGAGGCCTACACGCGGCTGGCCGCGCTGGGGGCCATCGTGGCGCGGCCGCGCTCCGGCTATCTGGTCGCCGCGCGTGCACCAGCACAACCCGCGTCCGTTGCGCCGCGATGGGAGCCACCCAAGCTCAATGCGGCCTGGCTGTTATCGGACGTGTTTGCCGACCGCTCCATCGCCATCAAACCCGGCTGCGGCTGGTTGCCGAACGATTGGCTGGATGAGCGCGGCGTGCAGGAGGCGATGCGCGCGGTGAGCCGTGTCTCTGCGCTGCGTGTGGCGGGCTATGGGCACCCTTGGGGCTATGCGCCACTGGGCGAAACCGTGGCGGAATCGCTCACGCTGCGGGGGTTGCCGGTCGAGCGTTCCCAGGTCCTGCTGACCAGCGGAGCCACACAGGCGCTGGACCTGATCGTGCGCACCTTGTTCAAGGCCGGTGACGTGGTGGCTGTGGATGAACCGGGCTACTGCAATGTGCTCCAGGTGCTCAAGCTGGCCGGCCTGCGCGTGGTGGGCGTACCCCGCACGCCAGATGGATTGGACACCACCGCATTGGAAGCCATCCTGCGCACCGACGATGCCGAGCGCCCGCGCGCGCTCTTCACCAGCTCCGTCCTGCAGAACCCGACCGGTACATCGATGACCGCGCAGAACGCCTACCGCGTGCTGCAGCTGGCCGAGCAGCACGGCCTGTGGATCGTCGAAGACGACCTGCACCGCGAACTGGCCGACCCCGCCGCACCCATGCTGGCCGCGCTCGATGGCCTGCGCCGTACGCTGTATGTGAGCGGCTTCTCCAAGACGATCTCGCCGTCATTGCGCGCGGGCTACGTGGTGGCCGATGCAGCCATCGCACGCGAACTGGCGCGCACCAAGATGGCCGTCGCCCTCACCTCGTCGGAAATCACCGAGCGCATCGTGCACGCATTCGTTACCCGGCCCGTCTACGCGGAACACGTGGCACGACTGACCGCGCGCCTGGCAAAGGCGCATGCCGATGCGGAAACACTCATGCGCACGCACGGCGCCGTCGCGTTCGACACGCCGGGGCGCGGCCTCTTCTTGTGGGCACGCCTGCCGGGCCATCCGAATGCCTCCGCGCTGGCCGACCAGGCCATCCGGCACAACATCTGGCTGGCACCAGGCCAGTATTTCCGCACCGACGAGACAGTCGACCCATGGCTGCGCTTTAACGTGGCGTACTCCGCCGAGCCCGCGCTGTGGGCATTCCTTGCCCAGCAATAACGCCTTTCAAGCCAGTGCAACAACGCATTGCGCCCGTCAACTAAGGTTGCGGATTTCCCCTATCCATGCGGCTTCTGGCTACGATTATTGCCTATGCAATTACATAAATCGACGCCGGAAACCGCTCGCAAAATCAGTCACCCTCAGCCGCATGTGACAGTTTGACCATCCTGTCACATAAGCCCGGCAGCATCGGCTTGTGCGTCAGCTGCGTGCCGGCACGCGCACCACCGTCGGGCTTTGTCTATCGTGTTCCAGACGTGTCGTGCCTTACACGACCCAATTCCAAGGCCGGCAGATTTCTTGCTCTTCCCGCTGTCCGGCCCCCCTCCCTCCTCGATCCCTCACCGCACAAGGAGTGCCATGGATATCAAGACCATCCGCGAAACCGCGTTCGCGATGCCGATCACAAGCCCCGCCTACCCGCCTGGCCCGTATCGCTTCATTCACCGTGAGTTCTTCATCATCACGTACCGCACCGACCCGGCCAAGCTGCGCGCCATGGTGCCCGAGCCACTGGAAGTGCCGGAACCGCTGGTCGCCTATGAGTTCATCCGCATGGCCGACTCCACCGGCTTTGGCGACTACACCGAGAGCGGCCAGGTCATCCCCGTCACCTACGAGGGCAAGCCCGGCACCTACACGCTGGCGATGTACCTGGACGACCACCCGCCCCTGGCCGGCGGCCGCGAGATGTGGGGCTTCCCGAAGAAACTCGCCAGCCCGAAGCTTGAAACCGACAAAGACACGCTGATCGGCACGCTGGACTACGGCCCCGTGCGCGTCGCCACGGGCACCATGGGCTACAAGCACCGCGAGCTGGATCTGGCCGAGCAGAAGCGCCGGCTGGAGTTGCCCAACTACCTGCTCAAGATCATCCCGCACGTGGACGGCAAGACCGCACGTATCTGCGAGCTGTCGCGCAACTACATGGTCGACATCGACATGAAAGGCGCCTGGACCGGCCCCGCGTCGCTGGAACTCGCGCATCACGCATTGGCACCGGTGGCCGAACTGCCGGTACTGGAAATTGTCGAAGCTCGGCACATCATTGCAGACCTGACCCTCGGTATGGGTGAGGTGGTGTTCGACTATCTCGCCAAGTAACACGCTTTCCCCCAACCCTCACGGAGTACACAACATGTCTGACTTGAAAGGCAAAGTCGCAGTCGTCACGGGTGCCGCCAGCGGCATCGGCAAGCAAATCGCCTTGACGCTCGCCAGCTCGGGCGCCGCCATCGCCATCGTTGACCTGAACGAAGATGGTGCAAAGGCCGTCGCCAAGGAGATCACCGATGCGGGCGGCCACGCCATCGGCCTGCGCATGGACGTGACCGATGAACAAGCCGTCGACAGCGGCATCGACCGCGTGGCGGAAGAGCTGGGTTCGGTCGACATCCTCATCTCAAACGCCGGCATCCAGATCGTCAACCCGTTCGTGAGCTACTCGTTTGCCGACTGGAAGAAGATGCAGGCCATCCACGTCGACGGCGCCTTCCTGACCACGCGCGCAGCGCTGCGGCACATGTACAAGGACGACCGCGGCGGTGTGGTGATCTACATGGGTTCGGTGCACTCGCACGAGGGCTCGCCGCTCAAGTCGGCGTACGTGGCCGCCAAGCATGCGCTGCTGGGGCTGAACAAGGTGCTGGCCAAGGAAGGCGCGGCGCATAACGTGCGCTCGCACGTGGTGTGCCCGGGCTTTGTGCGCACGCCGCTGGTGGAAAAGCAGATTCCCGAGCAGGCTAAGGAACTCGGCATCAGCGAAGAAGAGGTCGTGAAGAAGGTCATGCTGGGCGACACCGTGGACGGCGTGTTCACCACCGTGGAAGACGTGGCCGAAACGGTGCGCTTCCTGGCCACCTTCCCGAGCGCGGCGCTGACTGGCCAGTCGTTCGTGGTCAGCCACGGCTGGTTCATGCAATAAGACTGGAGAAGACATGCCCGCACCCAAGCTACGCGTGGCGGCCAGCCGCGCCAAGTCCAACAGTCCTGACGCAGTGGCAGAAGCCGCCGGCAGCTCGCCGTCGCGCATCGCGCTGCCGCCTTACGAAAACATCGCGCTGGTGCTGCAGGGCGGCGGCGCGCTCGGCTCCTACCAGGCCGGCGTGTTCGAGGGGCTGGACGCGGCCGGCATCATGCCGAACTGGATAGCGGGCATCTCCATCGGGGCGCTGAACACGGCCATCATCGCGGGCAACGCGCCTGAGCATCGGTTGGCAAAGCTGCGCGAGTTCTGGCAGATCATCACGCAGCCGAGCTTCTCGCCACCGCTGCCGGACATCCTGGAGAACGCCTGGTTTGACGGCCATGTTCATATGCGCAAGTGGCTGACCGCCATGCAGGCGGCCAACACCCTCGTCGAGGGTCAGCGTGGCTTCTTCACGCCGCGCTTTCCCGCGCCGCTGCCGGCCAATGAAATGGACCCGCTCGACGCCAGCTACTACGACACGACGCCGCTGAAAGCCACGCTTGAACGCCTGTGCGATTTCGATCGCATCAACGACGGTGGCATCCGCGTATCGGTGGGCGCGGTGAACGTGCGCACCGGCAACCTGGAAGCCTTCGACAACACCGAGCGCCGCCTGCGCGCCGAACACTTCATGGCCTCAGGCGCGCTGCCTCCGGGCTTCCCACCCGTGCTGATCGACGGCGATTACTACTGGGACGGCGGTGTCGTTTCCAATACGCCGCTGTCGTACGTGCTGGGCGCCCAGCCGCGCCGTGACACGCTGGTGTTCCAGGTGGACCTGTGGAGCGCGCTGGGCCCGGTGCCCAACACCATGATCGGTGTCGCCAGCCGCCAGAAAGATCTGCAGTACTCCAGCCGCACCCGGCTCATCACCGACTGGATGGAGCGTTCGCAATCGACGCGCCGGCTGGTGCGCAAGCTGCTGGAGCATCTGCCGGAGAAGGAATTCGAGCGCACGCAGTGGTACAAGCATGCGCAGGAGCTCGCCTGCTCCAAGCGCTACAACGTGATCCACCTGATCTACGCGGCCAAGGAACACGAAGGGCCGGGTAAGGACATCCAGTTCGGGCCGTCCACCATGCGTGACCACTGGGGATCGGGTCTGACGGACATCCGCGAATCGCTTTCGCACCCCGAGTGGCTGGCGATGCCGGATGATGAGTCCGGCTTTGTCACGCACGACATCCACCGCCACCCGCACGCCGAGCGGCGCAGCAAGCGGCTTTAAGGCGCGTTACCCGGGCGGCTGCGACGCATCTGCCTGCTGCGCGCGCAGCGTCCGCAACGACACCCCCAACGGCGGCCGCGGCAGCGCGGCCGACCACGCCCGGCGGATCACGCCGCTGATCTGCTTGTAGACCTCTTTTGAGATCACCGTTTCGGCCAGCATGGTGTCGATCTTGTTTTGGCCGATGTGTAGCGCGAACAGCAGCAACAGGCGCTTTTCAAGCGCGGCGCTGTAGTCGCCAAACTTCTCGCGCAGTTCGGCCAGGCCCTCTTCTGCAGCTTCGATCCGCGCGATCAGCACACCGTCGAGCAGATCGGCCATGCGCTCGCCCAGCACGGGCTGCAATGACAGACGGTTGTAAGCACGCAGGCGTTCCAGCACGGTCTGGCGGCAGACCAGCAGTTCATAGCGGTCGGCCAACGCGTTGGCGAGCGGCCGATCGATATGCATCAAGCGGTGGAGCCAAATCGCAGCACGAAAGCCGAAGCTCTTGGCAAGAATCCGGCGCGATGCACGCTTGTAGCCAACGCGGCCTTCGGCACGTGCTGCGTCGATCATGTCGGCGGTGTTGCGCATCATCGCGTCGAGGTTGCGGATGGAGATCAGGCCGTTGCCGTATTCGGGAATCAACTCGCGCTCACGCGTGGCCAATGACACCAGGCCGATGGTGAGTTGGTCGCGCTCGGACAAGGCATCGTCCAGGTTCAGCTCTGCAGCGCCGGCTGCCACTTCCAGCCGATACGCAGCCGCCGCCTGGTCCGCCGCTCCCGCCGCAAAGTGGAAGTGCCCGCCAATGCGGCGCATGATCGCCTCCACTTCTTCCGTCGACATGTTCAGTGCCTGCCGCTGCAGCGCCTGCTCCTGCGGCGAGAGCTGATCGAGCCCGAGCTGGCGCATGACCCAGCGCAGCGTCGCACCGTTGAAGAGCACGCTCACCAGCACGAAACCCGTGGCGAGAATGGTGACGAAATGCCGGTCGGCCGCGTGTACGGCGTGGTTCTCGGCCACGCCCAAGGCCAGCACCAAGGTGACGGCACCGCGCAGGCCACCCCATGCAATCGCCAGCTTGTAGGCATGGCTGACCGGTGCGGACAGCTTGAACCACGCCAGCACAGGCAGCAGGCCAAACAGCACCGCCAAACGTGCGGCCAATGCAGCCACCACGATCACCGCCAGCCACAGCGCGTCTTTCCACACCACGCCGTGCAGCAACTCCGGCACACGTACCGCAGCCAACAGGAAGACCACCGCCCCCGCCAGCGCCGCAATCTGCTCCCAGATCAGCTGCAGGTGCGACCAGTTGCGTGGCGTCAAGCGCGTGCGCCCCAGCGCGCCGATCACCAGCCCCGCACACACCACCGAGACCACACCCGATACATCGAGCACGTTCTCCGCCACGAGGTACAGCGGATACGGCAACGCGAGCGTCCATGCGGCCTCTGCCTGCGCAATGCCGCGCAGTGCCGGCAGCAGGAATGCGGCGATGCGCCCTGCAATCAGCCCAAAGAGCACGCCGCCGCCGAATGCCTTCGCCAGTTCGCGCAGGCCACCGCTGACCGTCGCATCGGTGCCGTGGCCCGTGAGCATGGCCAACAGCACGCCCATGATGGCAATGGCCGCTGCGTCGTTGAGCAACGCCTCGCCTTCCACCAGCCGGATCAGCCGCGCCGGTGCGCCCACATCGCGAAACACGGCAATCACGGCGGACGGGTCGGTGGTGGCAATCATTGCCCCCAGCAGCAGGCACGTGACGATGCCAAACGGCGTGACGGCCGCCGCTGCCAAACCGATGACGCCCGTGGCCACGACCACCGCCACGATGGCGAGCATGAGGATGGGCGCGGCATCCGGCGCCATGCTGCGCACATCCACCGACAACGCCGCCTGAAACAGCAGCGGCGGCAGGAACAGCCACAGATAAGCCTCGGCCGGCCAGCTTGGATCAATGAGCGGCGCAAAGAAGGTCGTCGCAAATGCGGGCGCCGTGTTCTGCAAGCCCACATACGCACCGCCGATGCCGATACCCGCCAACGCCAGCAACGTCGATTCGGGCAGCGTCAACCGCGACGCCAGCATCTGCACCAACGCCACCACGGCGAGCAAGCCGCCCGCCACCAACAAGAGAATGACGACGCCGTTCACGAGGTGGACTCCCGCACGGCAAGCCAATCGGCACGCTCGGTATCGGTCAGGTCCGGCACAACCGCTGTGCCCGTCTCGGCCGCTGCGATGGCGGCTTCGAGCACCGCCATCACCGCCAATGCCTGCACCGGAGGAACTGGATTGGGGCGTTGTCCGAGGATGGCATCGCGCACGGCGGCGTAGTACGCGCGCTGATCGCCGGCCGGTGTGGCGACATCGCTTGCCGATGACGTTGCGCCGTCGATGAGGATGCCTGCATCGTCATCCACGCCCCAGCCTTGCTGGCCGGGCGTCATGCCGGCCAGCAGTTGCGCCTCCTGCTGATCCATGCGGCGTTTGATGAACGAGCCGCGCGTGCCGTGCAAGATCCAGCGCGGTGCGCCGCCGGCCACCAGCATGCTGGCGTGCAGGATGGCGCGGCGCTCGCCGTGGTGGAGAACCACGTGTGCCCAATCGGCAGTCTCCGCGCCGGGGCGTTGCCGGGCAAACGAGGCACTCACCGCGTCAGGCAGGCCAAGCAACAGCAACGCCTGGTCAATCAGATGCGGGCCGAGATCAAACCAGATGCCGGTGCCCTGCCCGGCCTGTTCGCGCCAGCGCGCACGCACCTGCGGGCGGTAGCGGTCGAAATGCGCCTCCAGGTGCATCGCCTCGCCCACGGCACCGCTGGCGAGCACAGCCTGCACGGCCAGGAAATCGCTGTCCCAACGCCGGTTCTGGAAAACCGACAGCAAACGCCCGGTCTGCCGCGCCACGTGGGCCAGATGCCGCGCCTCGGCCAGTGTGACGGTAAAGGGCTTGTCCACCACAACGTGCTTGCCGGCACGCAACGCCACTTCGGCCAACGGCGCATGGCGGTCGTTGGGGGCGGCAATGACGACGAGGTCGACATCCGGGTGCACCGCCGCCGCTTCGGGCGCGCAAACCACAGCGTCAGGCCGATCCGCGAGCACCGCGTCCGGGCGGTTCGAGCCGATCACGTGCAGGCGCAGGCCGGGTGTGGCGTCGATCAGCGCCGCGTGGAACAGCTTGCCCGCATAACCATAGCCCACCAGGGCAACACGCAGGGGAGTCGATGGATGTGGTGAAGACGACATATCAAGAAAAGGCGAAAAGCAGCTGAGTCAGACGCCGTGCACGCAACTTGGTGCCGCCAATTTGCAATCGACTCGTGAAAAGTTGCTGCATTTTGTACCTGCAAACGTTACCCCTCGTCAAAAGCATGACTTAACTCTCTTGTGAATGGGAATTGTTCTCATTATTATCTTCGCCTTCACAAAGTGAAGGCGTCGCAGAAGACGGCGCCCTTCCCCATACCGGGGCTTTTTACTTTACGGGAACTGCAATGCCGCCGAATTTTCGACGAGATGGCCTGTGCCTGTCCTTGGCCGTCCTTGGAACCCTGCCGCTGATGCACGCGGCAACTGCTGCCGACACGATTGCGGCCGCCGATGCCGGCACGCTGCCGACCACCACCACCAAGAGCACGCGCAGCAACACGAGCTACGACACGCCCGTCGCCAACACGGCCACGAAGATTCCCGTGCCGCTGCGCGAGATTCCGCAGTCGGTCAACGTGGTGCCGCGCGCGGTCATCCAGGACCAAGGCGCGCTGTCGCTCAACGACACCCTGCGCAATGTGCCGGGTGTATCGGCCTCGCTGGGCGATGCACAGCGCGATCAGGTGACCATTCGCGGTTTCTCGTCGATCAACGATCAGTACGTCGACGGCCTGCGCGATGACTCGCTGTACTTCCGCGATCTGTCGAACATCGACCGCATTGAAGTCTTGAAGGGCCCTGCCGCCGTGCTGTATGGGCGCGGCTCGTCGGGCGGCATCATCAACCGCGTCACCAAGAAACCGCTGGCCACGCCGCTGGCCGAGATTGGCGTGCTGGTGGGCACCGAGCGCCAGAAGCGCGCCGAGTTCGACCTGAACATCTCCATCAACGACGACGCCATCCGCGCGCGCATTACCGGCGCGGTGGAAGACTCGGGCGGTTTCCGCAACGACTACTTCCTGCGCCGTCAGGCGATCTCGCCGTCGTTCCTGTTCAACCTGTCACCCGACACCAAGCTGACGGTGCAGTTCGACTACCTGCACGACAAGCGCATTGCCGACCAGGGTGTACCGTCGTACCACGGCCGCCCCGTGGATGTGCCCATCGGCACGCGCTACGGCTCGGCCGATGCGGGCGCGGGCAACATCGACACCACCGTCAAGAGTGTGACCGGCACGCTGGACCACCGCTTCAACGATCAGTGGTCATTCCACAGCGTGGTGCGCAACTACGAGTACTCGCTGGGGCGCAACAACTACACGACCGTGAAGAGCGTGAACGACAGCCCGATCCCGACCGTCACGCTCAACGTCAACCAGCGCAACCGCAGCGATCGCGGCACCGTGTGGCAAAACGAGCTGACGCAGAAGGCCGAGACCTGGGGCATCCAGCACACGCTGCTGTACGGCATCGAACTGGGCTATCAGGACAAGAGCGACCGCGTGGCATCCACCCCGGGCAACTTCAACGTCAACCTGTTCAACCCGGTGCTGCCGCTGCTGCCCACGGTGCCGGCCAACGCCACGCCCACCAACTACGGCCTCTCGCACAACGAGACGTACGCCGCGTATGTGCAGGATCTGATCAAGTTCTCGCCGCAATGGACAGTGTTGGCCGGCCTGCGCTATGAAGCGCTCAAGCAGAGCCGCACAGACCTTACGCCCAAGAACCAGAACTACGCGCGCACCGACACACCGGTCAGCCCGCGCCTGGGGGTGGTGTATCACCCGGTGGAGCCGCTCTCGCTCTACGCGTCTTATAGCCGCTCGTTCCAGCCGGTGGCGGACAGCTTCAGCGTGTACCCGAACAGCAGTGCACTGGCGCCGCAATCCACGACCAACTACGAGATCGGCGCCAAATACGATGTGTCGGCCAACGCCAGCCTGACCGCCGCACTGTTCGACATGAAGCAGACCAACCTGACCGGCGTAGACCCGGCCACACTGCTGGCAGTGCCCATCGGCACGCAGCGCACGCGCGGGCTGGAGCTGTCGTTCACGGGCGAGGTGGTGAAGACGTGGTCCCTTATCGCCAGCTATGCCTATCTGAACGGCGTGCTGACCAACCCGCTCGACAAGAGCGCCGGCGTGGCCGTCAACGGCAACCAGCCGTCGCTCACGCCGCGGCATAGCGGTTCGCTGTGGCTCAAGCATGATCTGCCCAATGGCTTCTATGTGGCCGGTGGTGTGCGTGCAGAGGCCTCGCGCTATGCATCGCAGTACAACGTGACGACGTTGCCCGGCTATATGACGGTCGATCTGGGTGCGGGCTATCGCAGCAAGAACGTCGACGTGACGCTGAACCTGCAGAACCTGTTCAACCGCGCGTACTACGTCTCGGCCCACGGCGGCGCCGAGAACTACAACATGCCGGGTGCTCCACGCATGGCGCTGCTGGGCGTGCGGTACAAGATGTAAGCGTGGAATAGGCAAACACGCGATGCTGCGACGGGTGCTCTTCCGCCTGCACTGGCTGATCGGGTTGTCGGCCAGCGTGGTGCTGGCCGTCGTCGGCATCAGCGGCGCGCTGATGGCGTATGACGAAGAGCTGCTGCGCTGGCTCAACCCCGGCGTGCTCAGCCTGCCAGCACGCACCGGCCCGGCGCCCACGCTGCCGCAGGTGGCCGCACAGGCGCGGGCCGCCATCCCAGAGCGCCCCGTCACGTTCATCACCGCAGCCTCGGCGCCCACCGAGCCGTGGCGCATCTGGTACGCGTGGCCGCCGGGCAAACACGGCGGCAGCAGCCGCGGCGAGTTGCGC
This sequence comes from Ralstonia sp. AU12-08, assembly GCF_000442475.1. NCBI lineage: Bacteria > Pseudomonadati > Pseudomonadota > Betaproteobacteria > Burkholderiales > Burkholderiaceae > Ralstonia > Ralstonia sp. AU12-08. The sequence goes on from NZ_ASZV01000002.1 coordinate 33,386, forward strand.
TACTTCGACCCGGCCACGGGCACCCTGCTGCCCGAGGCGCGTGGGCAACGCTTCTTCGCCACCGTCAAACTGCTGCACCGTACATTGCTGGCAGACGAGGTCGGCAAACAGATCGTCGGTGCCAGCACGATTGCACTGGTGGTGATGGCGTTGTCAGGGTTGTACTTGCGCTGGCCGCGCCGCGTGACGAACTGGCGAAGCTGGCTCGTCATCCGCTGGAGCCGCAGCGGGCGCATCCGTTGGTGGGATGTGCATACCGTCATCGGGACGCTGGTGCTGCCGCTCTATCTGTTGGCGGCATTCAGCGGACTGAACTGGGCCTATGACTGGTATCGCGAAGGCCTGCAGCACATGGCCGGCATGTCGGTTGCCGCCAAGACCAAGCCAATGGAGGCCTCGGGCCCACGCAAACCGCTCGACGGTGCGGCATTGGAGCGCACCTGGAACGCTTTCCTCGCCAACGCGTCGAACTATACGAGTGCCACCCTGCGCATCGACGATGCGCGCACCGGCAAGGTTGACATCAACTGGTTGCCGCTCAACGCACCGCACGACCGCGCCTTCAACCGCCTGACGCTCGACGCAGCCACTGGCGCGGTTGTCCGCCAGGAATCCTTCACTGACAAGCCACCGATGCAACGCCTGCTGGCCGGCATGCTGCCGCTACACAATGGGCGCTACTTCGGGCCCGTCGGCATTGTGCTGGTGTTGATCGGCGCGTTGATGCTGCCGGTCTTTGCGATAACGGGGTGGTGGCTGTATCTGGATCGGCGCAAGCGCGCGCAACCGCAGCGCAAACACACATCCGTATCGACACGTCCTTGCTGACAAGGGAGGAACATCGACGCGATGTCGAGCGCCCTCAACACAACAAGGACAACATCATGGTGATTGAAAAAGCCCGCGACCTTTCCCTGCGCCCGCTGGAGCGCAATGACCTGCGCTTCGTGCACGAGCTGAACAACGACGCGAAGATCATGCGCTACTGGTTCGAAGAACCGTACGAGACCTTCACCGAGCTTTCGCAGCTCTACGACCGCCACGTGCACGACCAGCGCGAGCGCCGCTTCATCTGCGAGAACGATGCCGGTGAAGCCGTTGGCCTGGTCGAGCTGATGGAGCTCAACTACATCCACCGCCGTGGCGAGTTCCAGATCATCATCGCGCCCGGCTGGCAGGGTCACGGCTATGCATCAACTGCGACACGGCTGGCGGTCGACTACGCCTTCATGGTGCTGAATCTGCACAAGCTGTATCTGGTCGTCGATGTGGAAAACGAACGTGCCATTCACGTGTACGAGAAATGCGGCTTTCAGCGTGAAGGTGAACTGATCGAAGAGTTCTTCAGCAACGGCGCGTATCACAACGCCTTGCGGATGTGCGTGTTCCAGCGCGACTACGTGAGCGCAGTGCGCGGCGCCAACTGACGAAGGCAGGCGCCTACGCTGTGCGCAGCCACGCGTGCAATTCGCGCTGCCCGAGCTCGGTCATCTGCAACGCGCGCGAATGCTTCTGCCGCGCCAGCCAACCCAACGCAATGCAACGCTCCGCCACAGCCGCACCGAGCGCACCCGCCAGATGTGGGCGGCGCTCGCTCCAATCCATGCAGCCGTAAGCAAAGCGGCGGCGCCCGCTGCGCAAGGTCACCACGTCGACACCGATGGCAGCAAAAGCACGCTCGCCTTCGGACGTAACGTCGTAGGCGGCATGCGTTGCATCAAGCTGTTCGAGCCAGCCGCGTGCCAGCAGCTTCTCTGATACCTCCGTGCCGAGCTGCCCGGCCAGATGGTCGTAGCACAGCCGTGCCGCGCGCAGGTTTTCAGGCACGGTCGAACGGCGTGGGTCTGCGGGTTTTTCCGGCGCGACCACCATCAGCGATTCGATCATCTCCGCCACCGCCGGCGAGCGCAGCCCGAAATACTTGTAGCGCCCGCTGGCCAGCGACGTGATCAGCGCATCCGCCTCCAGCCTGCGCAGGTGTGCGCTGGCGGTGGCGGGCTCCACGCCAGCACCGTAGGCCAGCTCCTTGGCGGTGAGCGAGCGGCCCTCCATCAACAGCAGCAGCATGCGGATGCGCGTCGGATCGCCAATGGTGGCGGCCACCCGGCCGATATCAGGTTGTGTCGCTGGGGAAGATGCGGTCATGGTTCGATGCAGACCAAACTGTTGGTGCGTGACAGGCGCGGGGCCAATCCAGACAATAGGGGCCATCTTACTCCCGCCCCCTCTATCAGGCCGACCGCCGCCATGAACATCACCTCCGCCCCGCCCGCCGATCCACTGCAGGCCATCGTGCATGCCGACCCCACGCCGTACTACGCCGAGCTTGCCGCCACACGCCCGTTCTTTTTCGATGCCGCGCTCGGCTGGTGGGTAGCCGCCAGCGCCGATGCGGTGGAGGCCGTACTGTGCAGCTCCGCCTGCCGTGTCCGCCCCGCAGAGGAGCCCGTCCCCAAAGCGGTAGCCGCCTCGCCAACGGGCACGTTCTTCGGCCGCCTCGTCCGGCAAATCGACGGGCCGGACCACGCTGCGCGCAAAGCCACGGTGATGGCTGCGCTGGGCCGATTGGATGTGGCCGCGCTCGCCAACCGCGCGCATCAACAAGCGCATGCCGCCCTGCCCGACGCAACCGCCCTGGACGCCGTGCTGAGCACCGACGCTCATTTCCGCGTGCCGCTGGCCACCATCGCGCAAACGCTGCTGGCCGATCAGGCCGACACACACGCCTGCCAGAACGACATCACCGCCTACCTGGCAGCGCTCGGCCCCCATGCCGATGCATCGGTGGTCGAACGTGCAGACGCTGCCGTCGGCCGCCTGCAGCAGCGCTTTGCCGACTCGCCGTTCGCCACCAGCGACGACGATGCCGACATCAGCAACCTTGCCGCCCTGCTCGCGCAAACCTATGATGCGTGCGCCGGGCTGCTCGGCAACAGCATCGTCACGCTGGCCCGGCATCCGGAGTTGGTCGAACGCCTGCATGCCGCACCGGAGGCGATTGAACCCTTCGTGCGAGAAGTCCTGCGCCTGGACGCACCGGTGCAGAACACCCGCCGCTTTGTCGCACAGGACACTGAATTGCTTGGACAACCGATGCGCGCAGGTGATCGCATCCTCGTACTGCTGGCCGCAGCCAACGTGGATGCCGCAGCCAACCCCAATCCATTGCGCTTTGACGTGGATCGCGCCCAGCCGCGCCTCTGGACCTTCGGCGGCGGCGCACACCGTTGCCCGGCGGAAACCCTGGCGGTGGTGATTGCACGCGAAACCGTACAACATCTATTGCGTCTGCCCGGCATTGCGCGATGGCTCGCCAACCTGGGCGAGATCACGTACCGGCCATCTCCCAACGCACGCATCCCCGTCTTCCAAGCCTGATCTGACGTTTCGACAACGCAACGATTCGATTCTCCACAGGAGCCCCACCATGATCGCCGTCATCTTTGAAGTCGTACCCGCCCCGGGCCAGCGCGATACCTACCTCAACATCGCCGCGCGCCTGAAGCCCTTACTTGAGCAGATCGACGGCTTCATCTCGGTCGAGCGTTTCCAGAGCCTCACCAACCCCGACAAGTTGCTCTCGCTGTCGTTCTTTCGCGATGAAGAGGCCATCAAGGCCTGGCGCAATCTGGAGCAACACCGCAGCGCGCAGCACGTCGGCCGCGAGAGCGCGTTTGCCGACTACCGCCTGCGCATCGCCCACGTCGTGCGCGACTACGGCCTGAACGAGCGCGAACAGGCTCCTGCCGACAGCCGCACCGAACACGCCTGACCTGCCGCCAAGCCCTGTGTGGCGCCCTCGGGCGTCCGTGGGCATCTCCTTTGCTGCTTCATTGCGGAGCCGGCACGGAATGACGCATCGCACCATCCCGCGTCACATCCGTGCGCAACGATTGCAAAGGAGTTGTCATGTCTACCGCTTTTCACGAGGCCGAACCTGCTCAGCAGGCCACATCCGCCCGCACCACGCAACGGCCAGTACGCTATGCCGTGGTGGGGGCCGGTTGGATCTCCCAGGCCGCCTTCCTGCCGGGCGTGGCGCATAGCGGCAACTCCGTTGTCACCGCACTGGTCACAGGCGACGCCACCAAGGCCAACGCATTGGCCAGGCGCTATGGCATCGAGCACGTCTGCGACTATGCCGACTATGAGCACCTGCTGACCGGCGGAGAGATCGACGCCATCTATCTCGCCCTGCCCAACGACATGCACCGGCAGTACGCGCTGCCCGCGCTGCAGCGCGGCATCCATGTCCTGCTGGAAAAACCCATGGCCACCAGCGAGGCCGACTGCGAAGCCATGATCGAAGCAGCCCGCCTAGGCAACGCCAAGCTGATGATCGCGTACCGGCTGCATTTCGAGCCGGCCACGCTGGCCGCCATCGAACTGGTGCGTGCAGGCACGCTGGGGCGCATCCGTGCGTTCTCGGCGGTGTTCAGCCAGTCGGTTGCGCCGTCCAATCACCGCGCCCGCCACGGTTACTGGGCGGGGCCGGTATCCGACATGGGCGTGTACCCGATTAACGCTGTCCGCAATCTGTTTGGTGAAGAACCCGTGGAAGTGGCCGCCGTCGGTGTGCGTGATCCGGACCTGACCTTCAACTTTGACGACACGGTGGCCGTGACGCTGCGCTTTGCCGACCATCGCGTCGCGCAATTCACCGTCAGCTACAGCGCAACGTGGGTGGACCAATACCGCATTCTCGGCACCAAAGGCGACCTGGAAGTCTCACCGGGTTTTACGTTTGGATCGGGCTTGCGGCACCGCCTCACGCTCACCGGCCAGACGCAGGAACGCGCATTCGATGCCACCAACCAGTTTGGCGGCGAACTGCAGTACTTCTCCGACTGCATCCTGAACGACCTGGAGCCGGAACCGAACGGCGAGGAAGGCTTGGCCGACGTGCGCATCCTGGCCGCCATCGAGCGTGCGTTGGAATCAGGGCAACCGCAAAGCCTGGGGCCGTTTCATCGCCACGGCCGCATGGAGGCCGCACAGGTGCGCAAGCTGCCGGCCGTGTCGGCACCGGAACTGGTGGATGCGGCAGAGCCAAGCGTGGGTTGAAGCGGAAGGAACCGCGCCCGCAACGAACGGCAGGCGCAGGGAGTTACAGCTTGATGCGCTGCACAGCGTCACGCATGCGCAGGCGGGTGGAAACGTCGGAGTTGTTGTTATTGCCGCCATCGGTTTCCATGGCGTTGTCGCAGCGCCATTCGGTGGCTGCACCGCTCTCAGTCAGCGCGCAGACGCGGTGGGTCCAGCGGTCCCACACGAACACATCGCTGCCGGCCTCGCCGGAGAGCAGCGGTTCAAACCGGTACATCCACAAGTACCCAAGACCCAACAGGGTGATTACCAGGATCGCCATCCAGGACGCTTTGATTCGGCGCCACATTGTCATTTCTCCTCGCAGAAGCGCCGCGCCGGACGCGTCAGACAGTGCGTCGCCAAGCTCAAAAAACGCGGTGCTTCAAACGCAAATCGTAACATGCGGCGTGCCCGCCTCTGTCCGGCGGCCCGGACGGTGCGGCGGTGCAGCGATGCGCAAGCGCCCTCTGCGACCTCAGTTGAATACGTCCTGGCGGTAGCGTCCGGACTGCATCTGCTCGGTCAGCCAGTCCGATGCGGTGGCCAGATCACTCCCGTAGCGCGCCTGATGCATACGGATGAGCGTGTCGCGCACGGCCGGTGCCATGGCGCGGCCGTCACCGCAAACGTACAACGTGGCGCCAGCGTCGAATGCGGCCCAGACTGCCTCGCGCGGATCCCATAGGGCGTGCTGCACGAAGCGATGCGGGTGGCTGTCTACGCATGAGTACGCGGGCAAGACCTGCACCACGCCAGCGTCTTCCCAGGCGCGTAGGGCATCGCGGTAGAGGAAATCGTGCTCGGGATGCCGGCAGCCAAAACACAGCAGCGATGTCGCAACGGCCTCACCTGCCGCCTGCTGTGCGGCTCGCTCCTCCAGAAAACCCCGGAACGGCGCGATGCCCGTGCCGGCGCAGATCAGCACCATCGGCTTGCTGGCATCCACATCGGGCGCGAATGGCGGATTGGGGGTTCGTACGGTGGCAGCGATCTCCGCGCCGGCCGGCAACTGCGTCAGGTAGTTCGACGCTGTACCGCGATACGTGCCGACGCCCGACCATGCCGGCCCCGACACCGTGCCCACCGTCAGCGCTGCCACATCCGGCGAGACGCGCGCCGATGAGGCAATCGAATAGAAGCGCGGGCGCATCGCCCCAAGACGCGCGAGAAAGCCCTCCAGCGTCAGCTCGATGGCCGGAAAGCGGATCAGCAGATCCAGCACGCTCACGTGTGCAGCCTGGATGTCCTGATCGAAACGCTGTGCTGCCGCCTCCCCGTCGATCCACACGGCAAGCTGGCTGCGCGTGAACGGGCAGCGCGTTATCGCATGCAATGCGGTGATGTCACGCGCGGTGGCCGTGTCCTGCAGCTCGACAAAGTCGCGCAGCAGTTGGCGCACGGTCACTGGCTGGTTGAGCGGCAAGTGCCGCACATGGGCGTGCTGCGCCGTCAGCGTGACGAGCGCCTCGCCTTCCAGGCCGAGCCGGGCGATGGCCGCCTCAACACGATCATCGGCATTGCGCGGATAGACGGCGAGGTGATCGCCGGTGGCATAGGTCACGCCTTGGGGCAGCCGCACGGTCAGATGACGCGTCGGGCCACGCGGCGCCTCACGGGTGAAATCCCACAGGCCGGTGGGATCGCAGACGAGTTCCTCATTGGCGAGCACCGTCATGCTGCGTGCGGCAGCCGGCAATACGGTGGCACGTACGGCATCCGGCGCGAGGTATTGCACGCTGACAGCGGCAGCGTCGGCCTGCACCTGCCGCGCGCCAAGGGCCGCCCACAGACTGCGCGTCCAGGCATCGACGGCCGTATCGAAACCGCCATTGCCGTCGGCCTCACCGCGCGGCACGACGGCCTGTGCACCCGCGGCGGCCAGCATGGCGTCCACCCGCTTGGGAAACGCCTGGAACGCCGGCCACTGCGAGTTACCGCAACCCAGCACCGCATAGCGCAAGCCGGGCGCAAGCCGGACCAGCGCATCGGCAGAATCGAGGCGCCCTTCCAGCGTGCGGGCACTGTCCGGCGCACGGCCGTTGTAAGTCGCCGCCACGACGACGAGCGTGCCTTGCTGCGGCAACGCATCGGCAATGGCATCCAGCGGCGCCACCTTGGCAGCAAAGCCGGCGCGCGATGCGGTGGCGGCAATCTGCTCGGCAATGTCCTGGCAGGTACCGAGGCTGCCGCCGTACAGCACATGCATCGGCTCCCCACCGCCGGCCAGCGTGGTTTGTGTATCGGCATCCACCGTCAAGTCGGCCTGCGACGGCACCGAAACCAGCAGCCGCTCCCGCGCGTTGCGCAGCCGCGCACGCAGGCGAAAACCGTCCGGTTTGAGTGTCAGCGTTTCCTTAATGTGGAACGCATAGTCGTGCGGATCGGACAGCGCAAAACGCTGCAGAATCACGGCCAGCGCCAGCTTGGCTTCGGTCAGCGCGAACTGGCGGCCGATGCACGCGCGCTCGCCGTTGCCGAAGGGCTTGTAGGCATGCGGGTGGATGCGGGCTTCGTTCTCGGGCAGGAAGCGATCGATGTCGAACACTTCGGGGCGATCCCATACGGCGGGGTCGCGGTGCAGCGCCATCAGTAGCGTCACCACACGCTGATCCTTGCGGATGGCATAGCGCCCACCGATGCGCGTGTCTTCGTACGGCGCCACGCCAAAGCTCGGTGCGGTCGGCCACAGGCGCAGCGTTTCCTTCAGCACGCGCTCAATCACGTCGAGCTGCGCCAGGTGCGCGTACTGCGGCACGGTGTCGCCCGGGAGTATGCGATCAACCTCGGCATACGCCTGCGCCAGCACGGCCGGGTGGCGCAGCAGCATGTACAGCGCGAACGTCAGCAGCCCGCTCGTGGTCTCATGCCCGGCAATCAGGAAGGTGATGACCTGGAAGCGGATGTTGGTGTCGTCCAGCGGCAGATCCGTCACCGGATCGCGCGCATTCAGCATCAACCCCAGCAGGTCGCTTGCCCCCGTGCCGCCATCCTGCGCGTGGCGGCGCTTGCGGATCACCTCGTCCACCAGTTGATGCATGGCGGCCACATCCCGCTCGAAGCGGCGATGGTGCTCATGCATGAACCGGTCTTTGAACGGCAAGCGCGTGAGCTTGCCCATCGCCTCGGACAGCACGCCCGCCATGGCTTCCAGGAATGGATGCAGCGCGGGCGTCTTGAACGAGTCAAAGCGGTATCCGAAGCCGGCCAGCGAGATGGTGTCGAGCGTGAGCCGCGTCATGTCGTCGGCGACGGAGATGTCGGCGTCGGGGCCTTGCCGCGTCCATTTATCGGCCAGCGCGCTGGCCACTTCGAGCATCACGTCAAAGTAGCCCTTCATGGCGCGCTGGCTGAAGGCCGGCAGCAGGATGCGGTGGGCCTTGCCCCAGTTGGGTTCGTCCTGATGTGCGGTGAAGAGGCCGTCGCCTGCCCCGGCACGCAGGAAGGACAGTGGCGGGCCGATCAGCTTGCGAAAGCGGGTTTCATCGCACAGCTCGGCCACCAAGTCGGCGGAATAGACGAACGGGACGCAGCGGCCGACAAAGTCGAGCTGGTACAGACCTTGGGGAAACTGCCGGCTGATCTCCAGAAACGTCTGGGCTACGCGGTCTTTGGGTAGTTGAAGCAGGTTGCCCAGCCACGGCAGGCCCTTGGGCTGCGGGATGGGCTCCGCCGCTGCGGAGGAGGCGTTGGAGGGCAACTCAGAGGCAGAACGCATGCGCGGTCGACTGCGAAAATGGGTTGTCTGCCAATGTACGCGCCGCCCGGCGCAGTATCAAACGCCATTGCCGTGTTTGAATGCCGCCCCCTAAAAGCGCATCGGGCGACCCGTGGGTCGCCCGATCTGGGGTACTGCGATGTGGTGATCAGCGATTGCGCTGCAATGAATTGAACGGCGCGTTGACCTGCGCTTCCAGCGCGCGGATCTGGCGCTGCAGTTCGTCCACGCGGGCGCGGGCGGCGCGGCGCTCCACATCCAGCGTGTCGGCCTCGGAGCGGGCAACCTTTTGGCGCTCCTGCGCCTGGGCCTGCTGCTGGCGTTGGATGTCCAGGTCAGTCTTCAGGCCGCGCAGCTTTTCTTCCTGCGCTGCAATTTGGCGCTCGGAGCGCTCCTTCTGGGCTTCGAGGCGAATGCGCTGCAGCTCCAGATCGGCCATCGTGCGCGTCTGCTTGGCGAAGTCGTTGTAGAGGCGCTCTGCAGCGGCTTCGTTGGTGGTCTTGATGACGCGCCAGAGGTCTTTCTGCTGGAACAGCGTCACGTAATACGTCAGGTCGCTTTGGGCAAACAGCAGGCTGGCGCCGTAGGCGCCGTTGTAGGTCGTGCGCAGCTCCGACAACTCGTGAGCCTGCATGCGGCGCTGCAGATCCAGCACGGTGCTGTTGCCGGCTCCATTGCTGGCCGGGCTCTCGGCACGGGCGGTGCTGTTGCTGGCTGCAGGCGTGCTGGTGGCAGCCGTTGCGGTGGTCTGGCCAACGGTGGCGGTCAGTGCTGGCACCGGCGCGGCTGCGGCAATCGGCGCGATGGCGGTGGGTGCTGCAGCCGGGCTCTGCGCCACGGCAGATGTGCAGGCGGTACCGCCCACCATGACTGCCACCGCGGCCGCGATGGCCAATCCCCTCTGAAACGCCTGTTGCGACGCTTTCCCTGACTGTTTTGTTGTTGTCATCTCGACCCTGTGGATTCTGCGCAGGTGTTGCAGCCGAAAACTATACGCGATCCGCTGCCCGAGTGGCGTGCCGGGGGTCCCGTCGGGTGGGAGGGTGTTGTATGGCGTCACTCCATCTCACGCAACTCGGCTTCGCCGTCAGCGATCTGGTATTTGCGCATCTTCTCCCACAACACCTTGCGGCTGATGCCCAAGGTGGCGGCGGTGTCCTGGCGGCGCCAGTTGTTGGCATCCAGCGCGGCCAGGATGCGGCGGCGTTCCTCATCGCCGCCACTGCCGTTGCCACCACTGCGATCATGGCCGTTGCCGCCATTGCCACCGTTGCCGCCGTTGGTCTCGCGCTCGAATGCGTCGCGCTGGAGGCCGGCAAACAGGGGCAGGATGCGAGCCTCGTCCCAGCGGCCGAACTGGCGCAGGGTGATACCGAGACGTTCAGCCAGGTTGCGCAGCTCACGCACATTGCCGGCAAAGTACGCGCGGCCGACTGACGCCCTCACCCATTCCGGCACCGGCGGCATGCTCTCGTAGGTCTTGTCACCCAGCAAATGCCGCAGAAACGACAGCAGCAGCGCCACCTTGTCGTCTGGGCCGCGCTGCTCCAGGCTGGGGATCCGCAGCTCGATCACAGCCAGACGGAAGTACAGGTCTGCCCGGAACTGCCCTCTGGCGACCATCTCGCGCAGGTTCTTGTTGGTGGCCGCCACCAGACGGAAATCCAGCTTCACGGGCACGGTCGAGCCCAGCCGCGTGCACTCGCTGTCTTCCAGCACACGCAGCAGCTTCACCTGCTGATACAGCGGCAGGTCGCCCAGTTCATCGAGGAACAGCGTGCCGCCGTTGGCCTGCTCGAAATACCCGCGGTGCGCATACATGGCACCGGTGAACGCGCCCTTGGCATGACCAAAGAACTGCGATTCGAACAGCCCATCGGGAATGGCGCCGCAGTTGACCGCCACGAATGGGCCTTTGCCGTACATACGGTTCTTGTCGTGCAGCAGGCGGGCGATGCGCTCCTTGCCGGCGCCAGTCTCGCCGTAGAGCATGACGTTGCTGTCGCAGTCGGCAAAAGTGTCGACCTGCTCCAGCAGCCCGTGCATGGCCGGCGATGCCGCGACGAGATCGCTCTGGTCGGGCGCCTGTTCCTGCGCCGACGACATCGACGGCAAGACCTTGCTGATCTGCGCGCGCAGCTCGGTGGCGCCAAAATCCGGCCCAAGCACGTAGGTGTATTCGGGCGGGAAGCGGCTCGAATCGTGCTGCGTGTCCGCCGCCACCCAGATCACGGGCATGCCCTGCGCGGCTTGCCAATCCAGCACGGTAAAGCCGCCGCTTTCCACCACCGACGCGCTGATGATGGCGACGCTAGGCTTGGCGCGTGGCTCAGCCGGCTGGAAGTCGATACCGCCTGCGCGGATCACCTCCGCACCAAACGGCGCCATGAAGCGCGCCACACGATCGGCAATGTCGTAGCGCCCTTCCCAGACAAAGATATCGAGCGTTTCGTACGCCCAGCGATCGGTTTTCATGTCATCGCTTCCATGTCAGAAAACCAGCTCGACGGAATCGCAGTCGAGCGAGAGGAGTTTGATGTCGGCATAGCCGAGTTGGATGCCGAGTAGTTCGAGCAGAGGTGTGAGAACGGTATCGAGCGTCAGGCCGATCGACGCCACTACCGGCGCAAGGATGGCCGCGCCCGCCGCACCGAGCGGAATGGTTCCCACAAGCGGGAGTGTGGCGTTCAACTGAAGTTGATTCAGATTGCTGTTCAAGATTGAGCCGAAGACAGATTGCGTCGCAACGCGCGGTGGAGAGTTACCGCTCGTATCCGTTTGAGGATTCAATCCGATCTGGGATGCGGCAATGGTTTCGTCGCTCCAGTTGGAATTGGCGGTGGGCGATACGTTGGCTTTGATAGTTACTGCTCCCAAAAGGCCCAAGTCCACCAAAGGCGCAGGCGATGCTGCTGCGCAGTTCATTGCGCCATTCACTGCGGTAGCCGCGCCCGCTGCGATGCATAACGACACAGGCTGAGGTTGGGCTGAGATGGTGGCAGTCGAATTCTTGCGAGGGACTGTACAACTGGTCGATTTTGCGTGTGCCTGTGCACCAGCCACCTGTAGACCAATCGGCAAATCAAGGCCTGCGAGGAGCAGATTGGCGTTCACGTCCAACCCCAACCGCACTTGGGCCGTGCGCGCCTGCGTCTTCCACTGCCCCGCGTTTGGCCCCGAAAGGAATTGCCCCGGTGGCCCAACAGCAATAACCGGGGGCTCGATGATTTTCAGCGACAGCGTCACCGCCCCCAGGTTGAGAAGGTTCAACGTGACCGGCGCCACGCTCACCGCCGATTGACTGTTGGCAATTTGTGCGGCGGTCGTCAGCAAGTCCAGCACATTGACCGTGGCATCGAGCGCGGCCTGCTCATTGCCAGCGAGGGCAAGCACCGAGAGCAACCCCGGAGACGACGCTCCGCCATCGCCAATGTTGATTGGCAAATTCAAGTCGTTGCCAAACGACAGCGTGTTGCTGGCCCCTGCCCCGCCCACTGACACACCCGCCAGCCCGGATTGCGACGCAACGGAAATGACCGCATTGAAGAACGTCCCCAGATTGGGCGACAGCGCCAGCAACTGCTGCATGGACCCCGCGCCGAGCGCCACGGCCAGATCCGCGAGGCGGATGTTGGTCGTGGCGAGCCCCTGATACGAGACAGCGTCGAGGTTGAGGTTGGTGTGCAGCAAATACCCGAGCAACTGGTTCAGCAATCCGTTGTTGATGGACGCCAGCCCAGAGCCGAGTGAAAACGACACGATGGACGTGTTCTTTGCGATTGCGGTGGCCTGCAACTGCCTATTTCCGACGAGGAAGAAGTACGGCACCTTCTTGGTGATCGTCACTTGCGCTGCATTGGTGTTGCCGTCTACGGCAGCTTGCGCGGTGAAATACGTCGGTGCTGTACCGGCGCTGGCATCCCACACCCCGGGTACGACCGTCAGCGTGACGTTGGTGCCGTCGACGGTCAGACCGTTCTGCACCACCGACTGCTGCGCTGCATTGGGCAAATCCAGCCGCTGCACTGCTGCCATTGCCGCAAGATCAGCGGAACGCTGCAGCGCGCGCTGCGTATAGAAGAGATTGCCAATGTCGATCGACACCAGCACCGCCAAACCAACGGTGGCGACAAAAATGGCCGTCATCACGCTCACGGCACCGCGCATGCGGCGCAATGGAGTGGCGGGTCGACGAAGGCGGGTGGTGGATCGCATCACGTCGGGGACTGATTGCAGCTCAACGCGTCGACGGCTGTGCCGCGCTCTGGGTAGAAGCACGCGTGCCTGTGCTCTGCGCGGCCAGGCTTGGCATCGGCTGGTTGAATGAATTGAGGTAGCGCTGGTAAGCCAGCGCAGCCTGCTCACCTCGCAACGGCACCAATTCGCCCGCATATGCCCCATCGCGCTGGGCTTTAAGTAACGCGCGCGTGGCGTCATTGACGTTGGTTCCGACCTTGGGAGCCGTTAATGCAGCACTCTGCGCGTCTGCCCCAGAGAAACCCTGGGCGGCAGCCATGCCACACGCCAACCATGCCGTCAAACCGGCAGCCATCAAAATGCGATCGATCATTGCGCCGCCTCCAAGGTATCGAGCAGGCGGCCGCGCTGTAGCGCCAACGGGCCGACCGAAGTGCGAACAGCATTGGCAGCCGCGGTAGGTGCCCCCGTCGACGAAGCTGCCGCCACAGTTCGCGGGGCCACCGGTGCAGTCTCACGAGCAATGCGGCGATCACGCCAAGCGCTACGTACACGCACCACGTCGTCGTCGATGGCTTTGCGCGCCGACGGTGTCAATTGCGCATGGGAAGCCAGCGATGCGGCATCGTCTTTGCGGTCGTTCACGGTCAGCCAGATCACAAGGTTTCCGGAAATCTTCGGGCTACCGGCAGCCATCTGTTGCGCCTGCATCAGGGGCACGCGGGCTTGCTCGACCTCGCCAGCGCGCATCAGGGCATAGCCGTAGTCGCTTGCGGTGTTGGGGTCGGTTGGGTTGGCTTGGGCCGCCACCTGCAGCCGGCGCGCAGCCTCAACAAAGTTGCCCTGGCGGCCTGCGGTGATACCCAACCCGCGCCAGGCGCCGGCATTGAGCAATGCGCCCTGCGTGCCCGCTCCCATGGCGGAGGTCGCCCCCACCACCGCGCGGTATTCGCCGTCAGCCGCTGCAAGCTGATCGGTCTCGCGCAACGCATCGGCATGCAAGAGCATCACCTCCGGCGTGCGGCCATAGCGCTGCTGATAAGCATCGATATGCGCCAACGACGCGTAATACAGCCCCTGCTCCTGCATCCGGCGGATCAATGACAGATACGTCGCCGGGTTGGTGATCTCTGCCTTCTCCTGGCTTTGGCGCTGACGTGCCATTTCAATGTCGGCATCAGCACGCAGGCTCATGTCAGAGGTGGCCATCGAGCCGCAACCGGCCATCAGCACCGTCAGGATGGAGAAGCCAGCCAACCGTATGTGGACCGCCTTCGGGATTCGTGTCATCTCAATGTCCCCCGGTTTGTTGCAGGCTGCGCATCACGCTCATGAAGCCCGGCCCTGCGGTGATGATCAGCAGCGCTGGCAGCAGTGTTATCACCATGATCATGGTCATCTTGACGGTCAGCTTGCCCACCTGCTCTTTCAGGCGGGCGCGGCGATTCTCCTGCAGGCGACCGCCGAACTGCCGCAGCGGCTCCTGCACGGCGCCGCCAAAACGGTCAACCTGGGTGAGCAGCGTGATCAGGCCTTTCAGATCCTCGTTGTCGAACAGCCGGGCAATACGCAGCAGTGTCTGCTCGCGCGGACGGCCCGACGCAAACTGCTGGTTGGCCCGGCCGAACTCCCCAGCCAGCACAGGCAGCATGCTGTGAAACTCATTGGCAATCACTTGCAGGCTCTGGTCGATCGACAAACCTACGCCTTGCAAGAGCCGCAGCATATCGACCATCACGGGCAACTCCTCATCGACGCAGCGACGGCGGCTTTCCTTACGGCGCCCGAGCAACCACTTTGGCCCCAGATAGCCCAGCGCAAAGCCGACGAAACCCCATATGAATCCAAACAGTATCGAAGACGCATGCAGCACACCGACAACAGCCAGCAATGGAGGCAGAACGATGCGCGTACCGCCGAACACGGTGCGAGCGTGCTCTCCGTAGTAGCCACACTCTTCCAGCAGCTTGCGGTCTTCATCGGTGACGATTCGGCGCCCCAGGGCAGTGTCAATCCAGCGCTGGCCCACCTTGGCAATCTGCTGCTGAATCTGCTGAGCCTCACGCGCGCCGTGGGGGCTCGCCTTGGCCACTGGCGGCATCGCCGGCGTTGCCGAAGCGGCGATTGGTTGGGCCGTCGTCGCTCGCATATTGGACAAAGCCGTATCCAGCTTGCGCGCGCTGCGATGGCGGGTAAGCGTTGCTCGCAATGCCAATCCGCCGAAAACCAGCACGCCGGCGGCTGCGGCAGTAAGGCTGAGGGTAATGAGCGCATCGTCCATGTCGTCCCCTTCCCTAAACCGATTTCGCCAGCCTAGCGAGCAAGATCGCACCAAGCACTTCCATGCCAAACGCCGTCAGGATCAACGTCTTACCGAACGAATCACGCCACATCGACATGATGTAACCGGCGTTGGACATGATGATCAGGCCCCCAACCACCACCGGCAGCAGCCCGATGATCCATGCCGACATGCGCGTCTCAGCCGACAATGCGAACAGTTCGCGCTGCGCCTGCTGGCGGTCACGCATGAAAGCCGCGGTTCGCTCCATCACAATGTCTGCGCGTCCGCCATAACGCAGTGACAAACGCAGCACAGACGACAGCAGAACCAATTCATTGACGCGGTACTGCTTGCCCACTGCCAATACCGCCGCATCAAGATCCTTGCCAGCACGCTGCATCTGCGTAATGGCAATCAGGCATGAGCGCAATGGCTGCTCGGTATTGCCACTGGCAGCCTGGAATGCCGCCGGCACCGCACTGCCGATGCTCATCAGGCGCACCACGCCATCCAGGAACCCCGGCAGTTGCTGCAGCAGGCGTTCATTCATCTTCTGTGTGCGGTTCCAGAAGAGGAAGACAGCAATAAGAACGTACAGCCCAAGCGCCATCACCGCAGACAGCAGGCCCGACACGGCCCATGCAATTAGTACGATGACCAGCGCCGGGACAATCAACAGCATGTAGAAGCGCCGACCCGGCTCGATGTCGGCGCGGCGCAGCGCGTCATTCCAGGCCCGAGTGATGGAGTCGGGCACGCTGGCGGGCACCGCCTCTGCATTAGGCAGATAGCGTGCATTGATCTGCTCGGTCTGCGCGCGCACAAAACTGCGCGATGCCTCGCGCTCACGTCGGCGCACGGACTCCGCCCACAGCATGAGCGATGCGCCCATCAGCAGGAGTGCCAGGCAGCCGAACCAGAGCGTCGCGTTAGACATGGAAGCGGCCTCCGTTTCCGAATCCGCTCATCCCACCGTCCATGCCACCGCCCTCCACACCGCTGTTGCGCATGCGTGCCAGCTTGGGGGAATGCGGTTGCAGGCCGAGCGCCGTCCAGCGATCAACCTCTTCGCCGTCCGGGCCGGTATAAGGCTCGTAGCGATACAGCTCCTGCGTAGAGATGATGTTGTCGCCCAGCCCCGTGACTTCCGTAATCGACAGGATGCGCCGCTTGCCGTTGGACAAGCGCCCGATCTGCACGATGAAATCGATGGCATTGGTGATCTGGCGACGCAGGCTCACCTCGCTTCCCTGGAAGCCGGCGAAGCCCGCCAGCATTTCCAGCCGATACAGGCATTCACGCGGGCTGCTGGCGTGGATGGTGCCCATCGAGCCATCGTGGCCGGTACTCATGGCCTGCAGCATTTCCAGCACTTCGCCACCGCGCACTTCACCCACGATGATGCGGTCCGGGCGCATACGCAGGCTGTTGCGCAGAAGCTCGCGAATCGTCACCACACCAGTGCCCTCAAAACCACCGGGCCGGCTTTCCAGCCGTACCACGTGCGGGTGGTTGAGCGACAACTCCGCCGTGTCTTCAATGGTGATCACGCGCTCGGTGGTCGGGATGTGATACGCCATGGCGTTGAGCAGCGAGGTCTTGCCCGAGCTCGTGCCGCCGCTCACCAGGATATTGCAGCGTGCCCGCACGGCGGCTTCGATCAGCGCGCCGATCTCTTCATTCATGGTGCCCAGGCCTAGCAGGTCTTCGGGCTTGAGCGGGTCCTTGCGGAACTTGCGGATCGACACCACCGGCCCTTCCAGCGCCAACGGCGGAATGACCACGTTGATACGGCCGCCGTCCGGCAGGCGCGCATCCACCATCGGGTTGGATTCATCCAGCCGGCGGCCAATCGGCGCGAGGATGCGGCGCACGATACGCAGCAGGTGGTTGTTGTCGGCAAAACGCACCGGAATGCGCTCCAGCACGCCGTGGCGCGACACGTACACATCCAGGTGGCCGTTGACGAGAATGTCTTCCACCGCAGGGTCGGCCAGCAGATCCTCAATCGGGCCGAAGCCCGCCAGTTCCTTGGTCAGCGCCTCGGCAATCTGCCGCACCTCCGTCTCGTTGACGGGAATGCGGCGCATGCGCGTAAAGCCCTCAACTTCCAGATCGACAAAGCGCTGGATAGCCGTACGCGACCAGCGCCCGAACTCTGCACCCAGCTCCTCAATGCGCGTGAGCAAATGCTCGTGCGCTGCTTCCTTGATGTCCTGGAAGGCCTGCGTGACAGCAAACGCGCCGTTACCTGCGTCCGCCTGGTTGGAAAACTCGATGGGTTGTGTCATGTCGCGTTCCGTCCAGTGGTGCCCAGATCCAGTTCGTCCTGGTCTGACGATTTACGTTTGAGGCGCTCGGCCCGGCCTTTGCTGAGCCGCCCTCCCAAGCGCGCACGTGCACCCGCCACCCAACCTGACATGCCCGAAGCACGCTCGCTCTGCTGCGCATAGCCCAGTGTCTGCGCAATGTGGGCCAGCGCCTTCACGTAGACGTCGGTCGGGTGGGTTTCCGCCAGCATTGCGCCTTGGTTGGAGGCAATCACCAGTGCCTCACGGCGGCTCGGTACAGTCAGTACCGAGGGGATCTCTAGTCGTTCGGCAATCTGTGCTGCGTCCAGTGAAAGACGCGTGTCGAACTTCGAGATGGTCAGATGCAGGTGATCGCGATCAATCTCGCGTTTCTTGAGCTCCTGCATCAACTCAGCTGCCGAGACAATCGCACCCACACTCTGCTCTGTCACCAGCATCACGTCGTCGGCGGCTTTGACCAGTTGGGCAATGAAGTCGATGTTGCCGAAACCGCCCAGGTCAACCACCTGCAGATCAAAGAACGTACGCAGGCGGTTTAGCAGCCCGAGTGCCTCGGAGAACGAAATGTCGCGCATTTCCGCCAACGAGATCGGCAGCGGGAGCACCGCCAGTCCATTTGGATGGCGCGACAGGGCCGTCTGTACAAACACCTGGTCAAAACGGCGCAGGTTGCGCACGGCTTCCACAAAATGGAAGTTGGCTTGCACGTTCAAGTACAGCGCACCGTCACGCAGCGGCTGGCCGAGGTCCATCAGCATCACATCACTGGCCGATGTGCGGCGCACCAGCGTGGCCAGATTGGTGGCAAGCGTTGTGGCGCCCACGCCGGGGCGTGCGCCGAGCACGGCCAGCACGCGGCCACGACGTGTCGGCTCAGTGGAGGCGCGCTCGGCCAGCAGGCGGCGCACCACGCGCACGGCCTCGGCGGGAGCGCCTTCCACGTCAACGAAATCCTTCACGCCAGCGCGCAGTGCAGCCAGCATGGCACGGCCGTCGGTGGCCGAGCCGACAGCCACCAGCGGCAGCCCCGGAAACAAGCGCGAGAGCTGTCCGACCAGTTGCGTCGCCTCGCCAATGTCGTCAGCGCCCTCGCCCAGCTTCTGATCCTGGTCTGGCACGTCGATCAGTGTGGGGGACGACGCAAAGCGCACGAACACCACTTCGGGGTTCACCGAGCCGATCTGCTCCAGAAACGCGTCGTGACCGGTGGTCTCTGCCACCAGTACACCCAGTTCGCGAATCGCAGCGGCCAGCCAGCGGTGCACGCCCGCCGCCTGTGCATCGCCCTGCACACCACCACGTGCGCCACCGTGCAGAAGGAAGTAGTCCATGCCCGCCCCTTACTGCGAGAAGCCGGGCATGGTGGCCGGATCCGCCACCCCCAGTGCAAACGGGCGCCAGACGGCCTCGCCTGCGGTGTCACGATCCTGGCCGCCAATCTGGCCGGGCAACATCTTCTCGATGGGCGCGTTGCGTGCCATCGGCTTGACCAGATGCGGCGTCACGATGATCACCAGTTCACGCTCCTCCTGGTTGTAGTTCAGGCGCTTGAAGAACGTCCCGATGATCGGCACGTCGCCTAGGAACGGCACCTTGTCGACGTTGGAAAGCGTGGAGCGGCTGACCAGCCCGCCGATGACGAAGCTTTCGCCGTCGCCCAGCTCCACAGTGGTATCCGCGCGACGTGTGACGATGGCCGGCACCGTCGCACCGTTAAGCGTGATGCCGCGGCTGAAGTCGAGGTCGCTGGCCTCTGGCGCCACCTTCAGGGCAATGCGGTTTTCCGACAGGATGGTGGGCGACACCGTCAGTCCGATACCGAATGGCTTGTATTCGATGGTGGTCGTGCCCAATGCCTGCGGCACGGGAATCGGAATCTCACCACCAGCCAGAAAGTTGGCACTCTGCCCTGAGAGCGCGACCAGGCTGGGCTCGGCCAGCACGCGTGCCATGCCGTTCGATTCAATCAGGCTCAGGTTGGCGAAAATGCCCTTGCTAACAGAGCCGACCAGCAGGTTGAAAGCCGAACTGAGCGGCATGGTCGATTGCGCACTCAGCCCCGTCGACGGACTAAACGTGGCCTGTGTAAGCGACGACGGTGAGAACGTGCCAAACGAGAATCCCCCTTTTGTGCGCATGAAGTTCAGGCCCGACTCCTTCAGCACCGTCTTGCTGAACTCCACCACACGCACGTCGACCTGCACCGTGCCGGGCACATTCATCGAGGTGTTGTCGATCACGTTGCCATTCTTTGGCTTTTCACCTCCGCTGGCAGCCGCGGCCGAGCGGCGGGCACGTGCCAGCGCATACACATCTTTGGCCTGACCAGACACCACGGCGGTGTCGCCCTGCGTAGTCACATTGGGGTCGCCTGGCTCAGACACCGCAGCATCAACCTGAACGTTGTAGGTCGTGGCGGCGCCGCCTTGCGTCCAGACCATGACGCTGGCCGCACCCGGCTTCTTGGCGATGATCAACAGGCTGTTCGCCGCACCGCGCCCTTTGAGCAAGAGCGCGTCCGCAATCTCGGGATTGCCGATCGCAATGCGCTCGAGCGGCTTGCCCAGGCGTACCTCGCGTTGACTGCCGGTCAGCAGATGCAGCGTCTGCCCAGCCGGCACCGTCTCGGCAAATGCAGTCGATACGAAAGCGGCGCAGCCCCACGCGAGTGCGCCCGCCCAACCGCGAACCACGGCGGCATCAGTCATGTTGCTCCTCACGTTTACCTGCACGGATGATCTCGACACCGGTGCTGGCAGTGCTGCTGCGCACAGTCGTGCGTGCTGCCGCAATTGCGGGCAACGGTGTTGGCTGCGTCAGGACAGGGCGGCGCGGCGACCCTGTCAGGCTGGACATCAAGACGCCAGCCTGTGCCACGTCCATCGGGTTGCGATTGGCAGCAGCCAACAATGCGGCGTCCTGCGGTTTCACCGTGGGTTCGGCATCGTCCCCTGGGTTGCGCAAGGCAAGCAGGAGGCGGCCGCTCTGATGAGCCATCGCCAGTTGACTGACGGCTTCCACAGGCACCGCCAGCACGGCTGTCCTAGCCTGGTCGACCTTTCGCGTGACCGTGTTGCCATCCGGCTGCTTTTGCGGCCCCTCATTGACCGCCAGCGGTCCGAACGCCAGCACGCGCAGATGCGGCAACAACAGATGCGCCTGGCTGTCCTCGATTTCCTGGCCATCCTTGCGCACCACGAGGAACACGTCCACGTAGTCACCCGGCGTCACGCGGTTGCCAACGCCGATCACCTCATCAACGGTGATCGCAATCGCGCGCTGCCCCGCCACCACCTGCTGCGCCAATCCGGATGCAAGTTGGGAGGCAAGCAGCGGCACGCCCACGCCAACCGGGAGAATCGGCTCGCGCCCCACCACCTTGGACACATCGGAGAACGCCTCGGCCGGATTGATCGGCAACTGCTCAATGCCCAGTTGGTCCGCTGTAATGGGCTTGCCAGGCTCCAGCGGTTTGACCGTGACAACAATCGGGTAGGCCGTCTTGCCGTCTTTCTGCACGGCTACCGGCGCGGGCGGACGATGCGCACTCTTCCATGCCACAGCGCCAAGAATGGCCGCAAGCAGCAACAGCACGGCGGCGAAGATCTGGAGATGTTTGCTGGTCATCTAGGCAGCCTGTCGATGCAATCGCTAAGTAGAGAAGAACTGGTGGGCCGTTACGCCTCAAGAGCCCGGCACAAGCTGCACGATCGCCGAACCCGTCAGCGTAGACGGCACTGGCAGCAGTGGAATGGAAGGCAAAAGCGGGGTGGCGCCAGTGGTAACCGGCAGCGTAAGCACGACGCTCAGACATTGCATGCTCGCGATGGTTGGGCACGTAACCAACGGCGATCCGCTTTGGTTGGTTGTGACCTGCGAGCGAATGGAAACAGGCAGCGCTGCGTTGACAGCCGTGTAAGCAGCGGTCACGCGTTGGATATTGGAAGATTGGTAGCGCAGAGCAGCTCGGGCACCCTCTTCAGCCGCCAGCGTCAGCACTTGCTGCATGGCCAGGATTACGCCGTAGTACACGATCCCGAGCATGAGCACCAGAAGCACAGGCAGGACAACGGCAAACTCGACCGCCGTCGCGCCGCGGCTACGGCGCCGCCTGGCCGCAAACATACGCACGCCAGAGTGCAGCCGTGCACTCTCCCGTTCCCATTGCAATGTCGGCATGGCCGACTCCTTTTCTTATCAGGCCGCTTGGCGGCTCTTTTTCAGCTCTTCAACTGTCCCGGCTACATGCCAGGCAGCCACGGCATCCGCATCGCGGCGGGCACCCAGGGCAGGCTCAGCAAGCCGATGGCCATATGCGCTGCGTAAGGAATGCCTCGGCGTCCAGCCTGCGCGGTATCCCAGCGGGTGATCGCCGGACACACTCGCATCACTAGCCAGGCAGAGGGCGACGACGCGTCGAGCTGACGCAGTGCCATGATCGCAAGCGCATGCAGCCCAGAAATCATGCTGGAGACAAGCCACAAGGCAACTAGGCCATGCCAGCCAGCCAGCAACCCGGCCACTGTGAAAAACTTGACGTCACCTGCGCCCATCCAACCCAGCGCATAAAGCGGCAGGAAGCAGACGAACGCGATCGCCCCACCGAGCCAGAAGTCCTGCCAGTCATAGGCAAGTGCTGTCACGCCGCCAAACTCGATCAGCACGATAGACAGCACCACGCCAGCGGCGACGAGCCAGTTCGGCACGCGCCGTGAGCGAAAGTCCAGCGTGATGGCAAGAATGGCGAAAACTACGACACTGACCCAGCCTGCGGTATCTATATGGCCATACCAGTGCGTCAGCACGTGGTGGCACCACCGCCCCTGATCGCACCGCAAATGTTGTTGAACACGTTCGTCAGGTCGGTACCCAACGCTTTGATCGTGGCTGCAATCGCTGCTGCGATCAGGCCCGCGATCATGCCGTACTCGACGGCTGTGGCACCTTGTTCATCGCGAAGAAATTTCAAAACGGCGTTTTTCATGATTGCTCTCCTGTTTGCACTCGCCCACGGATGCTGTTGATCTTGACCAGCCTGCGGTGCTCCGGCCGCGACCAGTTCATATTGGCTAATAACGGATAAAACGCTTGGGTATTTATAGCGATGACACGATCGAAATAAAATATTTTCGCTGCATCATCTTCGCTTTACCAACAAAGCAAAGCTCAAACGCCATCAGGTGATCCTGGTCCCGCAAAAACACCCGATGGTCACCGCACACCCCAACCCGTTACCTCACCATCAGAATGTCACGTATGTCACGTAACGTTCCGTAACGGTTTTATAGGCGTGCGGCGCCGCAAACAAAATAACTCAAGTGAGGTACTTGCACTCAATTAGAGTTAAGTCTCTATTTAATTTTATTAAAGCCTCGTCAACCCCCTGAAAACTAATGGAAATCCCTTAATGATCCGCAGATTACATCCATTAAGTGGACGGGTTCTCCATTAATCCAAGGGCTGATCTGAACGCTCCCCATTCTCTGTCCTGGCAAAAAAAGGATGCGCGAGCGACGGGAACACGCCCGCGCACCTTCAAGAGCACAGACAGGTACTGCTCAGTGCGCCAGGCTGCTTACGCCGCCCAGCAAGTTCGTAACAGGCGCCAACGGATTGCCGCCCGATGCACCGCCGGCTGCGCTGGTCACGCCGCCCAACAGGCCAGTGACAGGCGCCAGGGGGTTGGAGCCGCCCGCGGCACCGCCTAGCAAGCCGGTAACGGGCGCAAGCGGGTTGCTGCCGCCAGCGGCGCCGCTCAGCAGGCCGGTAATGGGCGCCAAGGGGTTGGAGCCACCGGCCGCACCGCCCAGCAAGCCGGTCAACGGTGCCAGCGGATTGCCGCCGCCCGCGGCACCACCCACGCCGCCGAGCAAGCCACTCAGCGGATTGCCGCCAGACGAGCCGCCTGCAGTGCCTACGCCACCCAGGGCAGCCACCGTAACCCCAACAGAGGAAACCACCGGGCCCAGGGTTGAAACTACCGGCACGCCAGTCCCGGTGATGGTGTTACCGGCACCAGCCACGCCGCCGCCAACCGCACCCAGCAAGGTATTGAGACCGCCGCCCAGGCCAGTCGCATCACCCAGCATTTGCGTTGCATTAGTCACTTGCGTGGTGACCGGCACGATGGCCGAGCTGGCCTGCTGCGTGACTTGCTGCACCGCGCCAGACGACAGCGCGCTGCCCAGCAACGTGCCGCCGCCAATCAGCGCTTGGCCAACCTGCTGCACGCCACCGCCGACCGGCTGAGTGATCGGTGCAAGCGGCGCGCCCGAGCCTTGGCCCAGGCCCTGCACAAGCGTACCGGCGCTAACCGTGGTTTGGCCGAGGTCTGTCACGACGTTGCCGGTGCTGGCCACGGTCGTGCCGATCGGATTCGGGTTCTGGCCCATCTTGCCCAGACCGGTTTGTACACCCAGGCCCAGATCGCTGACGGCCTTGCCGGCGTTGCTGACCGTACCGCCCAGGCCAGCCTTGGCTTGGTCGGAAAGGCCCGGAATATTCGCGTTCTGCAGGGTCGTGCCGAGGCTGCTGATAGCCTGCCCCGTCGCCACAACGGTGTTGCCGGTGCCGTTGGCGACCTTGCCGACAGGCGTCACACCCGTCAGATCGTTCGGGCTGGGGTTCGGCGAGCTGCCGGAACCGCCACCACCCGAAGAGCACGCTGCCAGCATGAGAGCAGCAACGGCGCACGCCAGCGGCATGACGTGGATGGTGCGAATGGTTTTCTGGATCTGTTTCATGTCCCGTCCCCTTCTCAAGGATTTGTCTTAAGCCTTACCTGTTGTATCTGAGCTCGGTATTGCGAACTGCGGGCCAGATTCTGCAATTGCCATGCCAGCCTGATTAGAGAGAAACCTCGACTGTTGAAGAGCGGCGTCGCAACAGGCTTTGCGGACAGCGCATCCGGCATTACCCGAACACGACGGACCGACGTTACGGTCGGAAAACCAGTGTTCCCGGCGTTACGTTGTAACGTGACACGGAACACATTCGACCCAAACATAACCTCCATAGCAAACGTTTCCCTCCCTCGGTAGAGGGGCAGGGTAAATCCTATATTTCAGTTAATTTTCACTGTTCCTCCATTTTCAAAGGGCAAATCACCCCGGATTCCAATAATCGATTACGCATGGCGCAATAATCAAGACATGGCACACCGTTTGCAGAGTCAGGCTACCCAAATCGACATTGGGACCTTTTTCCAGCTGACAAAAGCGGACTTTTAAAACGGGAGAACGATCATGAATAAGAACATCAAGTGCCTGGCAGCCACGATGGCAAGCCTGTTGGTCTTGGGCGGTTGCGCCAGCTCGGGTTCGGGTGATATGGGTGGTGCGCTGGGTGGCTCAAACGGAGGCGGCGGCTCGAACAACAATACGGGCGGCTCAACGCCGTCACCTTCGCCTTCGCCCTCTCCGTCGCCGTCACCTTCGCCCTCTCCGTCCCCGTCGCCCTCGCCGACGCCCGCACCGGCGCCTCTTACGCCGGCTGGCACGATCATCAACAAAACGGGCAATGTCGTATCAGCCACTGGCTCGGCGGTCAGCGGTATCGGCTCGGACATCAAGAACGCACCACTGCCCTCGCAGTTGAGCGGCGTGCAGAGCGGCCTGGGTGGCGTGGTGGATAACGTTGGCACGACCGTTTCGGCGCTCGGCGCTGGCGTACAGAATGGCCTCGGCAGCATCGGACGCAATCCGGATCCGGTTGGCACCACGGTGTCGAGCCTTGGTAACGTGGTCACAGGCGCAGGCAACACAGTCACCAGCGCCGGTACGCTGGTCAACAATCTGGGCACTGGCCCGCTGGCGCCGCTAGCCCCTGTGACGACGCCGCTGGCTGGCGTGGTCACGCAAGTCGGCCAAGCCGTTGCCAACGGTGGCGGCACACTGGGTACGGCGCTGTCGACCGGCCCTGTGCAGCAGCTCACGCAGCAACTCAGCACGGCTATCGTGCCGATTACTTCGCAGCTCACCAATGCAACGCAAACGCTGGGGGCAACCACCGGCCTGGGTTCACCGGTCAACACGCTGCTGGGCCAGTTGGGCGGTGCGGTCGCCAACGGCGGTAGCGCCATCACCGCAACCCATGCACCGGTCGTCGGCAACCTGGGCGGTGTGGTGACGGCGGTCGGCAATACGGTTGGCGCGCTGGGTGGCGCGGTGTACTCGCCGACGACGTCGCCAGGCGGCAACCCGCTGGCTCCGATTACTGGCCTGCTCGGCGGCCTGGGCGGGGCGACGGGTGGCTCCAACCCGCTTGCGCCAATTACCGGTGCGCTCGGCGGCTTGGGCGGTGCAGGTGGTAGCAATCCGCTGGCACCCATCACTGGTGTGTTGGGTGGCTTGACGGGTGGCGCGGCTGGTGGCGCCAACCCGCTCGCACCGATTACCAGCGCGCTCGGCGGCTTGGGTGGTGCGGGTGGTAGCAATCCGCTGGCACCCATCACTGGTGTGTTGGGCGGCTTGACGGGTGGCGCGGCTGGTGGCTCCAACCCGCTCGCACCGATTACCGGTGCACTCGGTGGCCTCGGCGGTGCTGCTGGCGGCAGCAACCCGGTCAGCTCGATCACGGCACCGGTGGGCACGGTTGTCACCACCGTGGGCAGCGGCCTGACTTCAGCCGGCGCAGCAACGCCGCTGGCACCGGTAACCGGTACGGTGGGCGGCCTGCTGGGCACGGTGGGCGGCGTACTGGGCGGCACGCGTCACTAAGCAACGCGCAGTACAACGCGCGGCGGATCGGCCTGACCAGCCGGTCCGCTGTTGCGTTTCAAACGCGATGATGCCGCGCGAAGCGGCATGATTGCTGGGCCAACGGGCACGAAGTCACACACCATTGGTATGAACCATGGCGTTGCGTCGCGTGAACGTTGCTTCTATGTGTTTTGTTGTAAAGCACCATGTCTCGCGGTTATCGTTCCATGCAGTGCGCAACCATGCGCAGCGTCGACCGGCCCGGACCGGCGAATCGCTTCACTGCAGAACAAACACCACGGAGGAGACACGCGTGCGGAGCACCACGATGCGGTTAGCGCTGGCCACAGGCGTTGCATTGACCAGCCCGGCACTGAGCTGGGCACAGAGCAGCCCCACGCAAGGCAACCCGATCGACACGCTGCCCAAGGTCGATACCTCCCGCCCGCCCGAGCAGAAGATCCAGGTACAAGTCCAGCGGCCGAATCCGGCCCTGGAAAACCTGCTCGCCACGCACCTCACGCCGACCAAGTTCCAGATCGAGGGCGTCAAGACGCTACCGTTTCCCGAGATCGCTGCGCACTTCGCGCCGCTGGCCGGGCACGACGTCACCGTCGCGCAGCTGCTGCAGGCGGCCAACGATGTCACCAAGCTGTATGCCGACCGCGGCTTTCCGCTCTCCTTCGCGTTCGTACCGGCGCAAACCTTCGAAGGCGGCGTGGTCCGCATCACCGTGGTGGAAGGCTACGTGGCGCGCATGCGCATCGAGGGTACACCCGGGCCACTGGAAGGTCGGTTGCGCGAGATCTCGCAGCGCTTGATGGATGAGAAGCCGTTGCGCAAGGAAACCTTCGAACGTGTAACCGGCGTGCTGGCGCTGCAGCCCGGCGTGCAGATCACTGCGACCGTGCAGCCGCCCACCACCACCGATGGCGCGAGCGAGCTGGTGCTCAACGTCAAGCGCCAGCCGTACACCATCGGCACCGGCGTCGAATACCGTTCGCCTGGTGTGCGTGCCGTCATCACGGGCACGCTCAACAGCGTGACGCCGCTGGGCGAGCAGATCACGGTGTCGACACTGCAACCACGCGGGCCCGATCACGAAACGTTCTACTCGGCCACCTGGGCGCAACCGATCGGCACCGACGGGCTGCTGGCTAAGCTCACGTGGTCGCACTATCGCGGCATGCCCGAGAACCTGCCGCTTGAGCAGCTCGGCTATCAGTCGCGCTATCTGACCGACACGCAACGGCTGGGCCTGTCGCTGAGCTATCCGGTGCTGCTGTCGAACACGCGCAGCCTGACGGTTACGGGCACGTTCTACGGCAACGACGACAAGCAGCAGTACTCGCCGCAAGACATCACCCTCCCACAAGCGGAATTGGACACCAAGGTGCGCGTTGCCGGCGCTGAAGCGGTCTACACGGAAGTGAATCCCGGTGAAACTCGGCGCGCATCCGTTGGGGTGTATCAAGGGATCAGCGGGCTCGGTGCCGGCAAGTCTGCATCGCCCAAGGCCCAAAACAACGTCGATCTTGGCTTCCTGCGCACGCGCATTACCGCAAGCGAGGCACACGACTTGCCACTCGGCTTCGGCATCGTGGTTTCGGGCGCAGCGCAGTACAGTGGCGCGGTGCTGCCGTCGTCGGAGCAGATCAGCTTTGGCGGGCGTTTCTTCGGCTTGGCCTATCCGGCGGGCGAAGTGGCAGGCGACCGCGGCTGGGGCGCATCGGTAGAACTCAACCGGGTCTTCCCGGTGTCGATGGAATACTTGAAGACCGTGCAGCCCTACGTGCTGTACGACACGGCCAAGGTGTATTCAAACGCCGGCACGCTGGTGCATGACCAGCTTGGCTCCATTGCGCTGGGGGTGCGCTTCTCCGACCGCAAGTACTACACGCTGGACTTGGCCATTGCGCGCCCGGTGGGCGACAAGCCGATCAACACGAGCTCTCGCAGCCTGCGCTTCACCGCGGCCTATACCTACCAGTTCAACTAGGCGGCGGAAAAGGCACTGAACAGGTTAAGGAATTTTGTATATTTTTTATATTTTCAGCGCTGAAAGTCGCCCATACTCCCTTCCAAAGGGGGGGATACAGCATCACCGGAATTTGGGAGCATCAGGAGCGGAATGTTAAGTTTTTCCAAAGAGTTGCCGATTACCAAGGAAGTCGCGCAGAAGAACAACAACCAACACAGCGACAGCGGCCAACAGCACGTCAGGCCGCAACACGCCGATGGCGAGGGACAGTCCCCTCAGTCATCGCAATACGCACCGGGGGCCACCATGCTGCAACGTCTATCGGATGACGCAGAGTTTCATCGACTCGTCGATACCATCTACGAGGCGGTGCTCGACCCCGCGCAGATGCCGACCGCCCTAGCCCTGCTCTCTGTCTATGCCGGGGCCGAAAGCGCACATTATTTTGTATGGGACAAGCAAGCCGACGCGCCGCGCGAGGGCGTTTCGTCGGGCTGGTGCCAACACTGCCCGCAACCGGGCGACTGCAACACGTTCTGCCAAGACCCTCAATTGCTACATGCCCCACAGGCTGAAGACACACCTGCGCGTGGCGTAACGTTGATGGACACCCCGGACCTCTGCATCACCATGCGCCTGCGCACACGGGACGGCATCTCGGAAGTGAGTGCCGCCGAACGCGAAGAGCGCCTGCAACGCGTCCTACCTCACCTGCAGCGTGCGGCACGCATGCAGCAACGCAATCAAGAACTGAACGAACTCGCCGCGCTCGGCATGGCCGGGTTGGATACGCTCGACTTTGGCGTGATGGTGATCGAACGCAGCATGCGTGTGAAATACGCCAACGCATGGGCGCGCACGATGGCCACAGAAGACGATCGTTTGTCGCTTGATGGCAGCATGTTGCACTCCGCTGATCACACTCACAATGCGGCACTGCGCAACCTCATTGAACACGCGGCTGGCTCGATGGGCGTGCAAGGCGCCGCCGGCTCGTGGATGTATCTGGCACGCGATGGGCGGCCCGTTCCCTTCATCGCCACGCCGCTGGCACCCTCTGATGCCATGCGCTCGACCTGGGCGGCGCCGCTCGCCTTGGTACTGGTGGGTAACTCTGAGGCACGGTCGGTCATGGATGCAGGCGTGCTCGCCTCGCTTTTCGGGCTGACGAACAAAGAATGCATCGTCGCTGCGCGACTGGCCGCAGGAGAGACCCTGCAGGAAATCGCCGACCGTGAATTCCTGTCGCTGCACACCGTGCGCGTGCACATCCGCGACATCCTGCGCAAGACCGGCACGCACCGCCAATCCGAGCTCGTGCGCCTGCTGCATCTGCTGCCCAGCGTTGATCTGGAGCGCGCCGGAGCCGCCACCCCCGCATCCCGCCGGCGCACTCGCCTGAACGCCTGAATCTCCGCCCGCAATCGCGGGCGTGCAGCCATTCGCGTATACCCGGGTCATGCGGCCCGGTTTTTTGCCGATGCATGAAGACAGGCGTGGAGCCGCCGCAATTGCTTGACGCAATGCAATAGCGGCGGATTATCCCGACGCATTCTGTGAATAGCGCGCAACAAGCGGGCTTTTTCAGCGCCTGAAACACCAGGCTCTTGCGCTATCCTCGCCGCAAAACACAGACAAGCGTGGATCGGGGCCGCGCCAAAGCGCTCGCATGCATAACGATTTCCATATTGCGCTGCTGCTGTTTGCGTGGGTAAGCACGGGCTTAACCACGTTTGCCGCACTAGACGCTGCGACACGTCTGCCGGGGGGTTCGACGGTCGCAAAACGCCGTAACTGGCGCATTGCCTGTGCCGTCATTCTCGGCATCGGGCTATGGTCAGGGCTTTGGCTCGCTCAGGTCGGCCTGCACCGCCCATTGGCGACACCGCTCACAGCCCCCATTTCCGCCACGCTCATGACCGTGTTGGCGGCCTCGCTCGCCGCATTCCTGATGGTATTGGGCGATACGTCGACCGCCATCGCCGGGCAGCCTCCGCGCCGCCATCGCATTGCCATGGGCGCTATCGCACTCGGTATCGGGCTGTTGATGGCAGAGCTGTATCTGGCGCGCCCATGGGTGCATGACGACGCCCTCTCGCTGCAGCGCACGCTCGTTGGCTGGGGGGGCAGCACCCTTGTGCTCGGCGCGGGGACATGCCTGGCGATGTGCATGGCCTTTCATCTACCGCCGGCACAGCGCCGAGCCGCCGTCGGCTTGCGTGCGCGGGCGGCGGCAGTGTTGGCGACATCCGTAGTGCTATCGCTGGCGGCATGGCCGTCGGCCAGCGCCTGGCCCGCAGACGCGGCAACCACGTTGCACGTGGTGCCCGTCATCATGCTGAGTGCCGGCGGTGTGCTGCTTGCGCTTGGGCTGCACGCGGTGCTGATCATGCTGGAGACGCGAGTCGATTCCGCACAGGCCCATCTGGCCGCATCTCTGGCACGTGTCGCGACTCAGCCACCTACGCCACAGCATCACGATGCGCTAACCGGCTTGCCGAATCGGCTTCAGCTTCGGCAATCGCTGGATAGTGCGATCCTCTCGACAACGCGGCGCGGGCGTCCTTTCGCCCTCTTCTGCCTCGACCTGGACAACTTTGGCCAGATCAACGAGCAATACGGCCGCGCCACCGGCGACCGCGTTTTGCAAATCATCGCCGAGCGCCTGCGCCAGACCATGCGCGGCGAAGACATGGTTGCCCGGCTGGGTGGCGACGAGTTCGCCATTCTGGTCGAAGGCCTCACCCTGCCCGAGGCGGCCGCCACCGTTGGCGACAAGCTGCTGTTCCGCCTGCGCGAACTGGTAGAAGTGGACGGCCGCCGCCTGCGTGCGACGGCCAGTATCGGCGTGGTGATCCATCCGCACAATGGCGCAACGGCCGACACGCTTCTGGAGCATGCGGACGCCGCCATGTTCGATTGCAAGCAGTCCACCGGCAATGCCTACCGCTTCTACGAGCCGCGCCTGAACACGACTGCGCATCGCGTGCTGCAGATCCAGCGCGCGCTTTCGCATGCGGCGCTCAATGGGCAGCTGTCGGTGTACTACCAGCCAAAGTTCGATGCGCTCACGCAGGCTATGACCGGCGCAGAGGCGCTGCTGCGCTGGAATCACCCAGAGCTTGGCCCCGTGTCACCCGCCGAGTTCATCCCGCTGGCGGAGCGCACCGGCACCATCGTCGAGTTGGGCGATTGGGTGGTCGAAGAAGTCTGCCGCCAGATCATGCATTGGGATGCGGCCGGCATGGCCCCGCAACGAATCGCGGTCAATCTCTCGCCGCGCCAGTTTCAGCAACCCGACCTCGTGCAGCGCCTGTCGCAGATCCTGCACCGCTATCAGGTGAGCGCACACCGCCTGATGTTTGAGATTACCGAGACAGCCGCCATGCGCGATGCCAGCCAGAGCATTGCAGCGATCCGCCAGATCCAGGCGCTTGGCATTGAAGTCGCCATCGACGATTTCGGCACCGGTTATTCCAGCCTGAGTTATCTGCAGCGCTTCCGCGCCCAGCAGATCAAGATCGACCGGGCATTCGTCTCTGCACTTGATGACAACCCGCTCGAGGCGGCCGCAATCATCCGTGCCATCTGCGCGATGGCGCATTCGCTTGATATGACGGTGGTGGCGGAAGGCGTGGAAACCGAGGCGCAGATGGAGGCCTTGGTGAGCCTGCAATGCGATCAGGTTCAAGGCTATCTGTTGGCGCGCCCGTTACCGGCAAAGGATTTTCAGGGCTTGCTTGAAGGCGTGCAGTTCGCCTGAAGCAATTGTGAAAATGCGCCATTTTGATGCATTTTTTCATTCCCCTTTCGATAACCTTTCAACGCACGCTCGAAAGCTTTTCATCAAATCGGCTCCCAGTGCGGCTGCCGAAGCAATGAAGCAATCACATAAAAAGAAAGTGTGCCGTCCGCGCTCAATGCTTCTCGTTGACATTGCACACATACCGTAGCGCGGCTCCTCACTTCTTCATATGTTCACAATTTCCGGTTTTCCGGACAAATGGCCGCGCCATGCCGGTTTGCGCAACGCAAACTGCAGCACAAAATCCACGCCGTTGACATGAGGTCTTAACGAAATTCATTTCACTCGGTCAAAGCCGTTATAATGCGATGGGCCACGGGGAGCGTGCCCATGTTTCAATTGCAAAGCTGAGGAATCCATAATGCCGACTTACAAAGAAATCGTTCAGAAGATCTCTGAACTGCAGCGCCAGGCCGATGAACTCCGGGCAAACGAACAGGCGACGGTGATCGCTGAAATCAAGCAGAAGATCGTGGAATATGGCCTGACCGCCGACGACCTCGGTTTTGGTGCCAAGGGTGCAGTGGCTTCGAAAAAGGCCGGCCGCAAGGTACCGGTGCGTTACCGCGACAGCAGCGGCAATACCTGGACGGGCCGCGGCAAGCGTCCGGGCTGGCTGGTGAAGGAACTGTCGTCGGGCCGCAAGATGGAAGATTTTCTGGTCGCCTGACCCACGTAGAAAAGCACCACATCCGAGTCTGCACAAAGAGGCAACCGGAAACC